>CAJMOM010000152.1:0-4019 GCA_905215005.1 uncultured bacterium
TCCGCACATGTGCGGATGAATGTGGGAGGTGTTCGGATAAAGTCGATAATCAAGGCCCAATGACTAGGTCGGAAAAAATCTCAAAAAAGTTCTTGCCCTGAGCTGATTCGTCCGTATAATAAACTTCGTTGCTTGAGAGCACACACCTATTCCTCGGTAGCTCAATGGTAGAGCACGCGGCTGTTAACCGCGCTGTTGTAGGTTCGAGTCCTACCCGGGGAGCCAGGTTGTAAGACCCGTCGCTTATGCGGCGGGTTTTTTCATGCCGCGATCGCCTGGCGCGAACGTTGCCATATCAACATTTCGTGTCGAGGATGTAATCCCGCGACCCACCACCTCAACATGGTGCGGTCGTTGTAGAATATTGCAATGATTGCTCCCACGACATGGTGCCGCGAGCACCAAGAAAAGGAGATTCTTGTGTCTGAGACCATTAACGGCAGCCTGAGCGTCTCGAACGACGTTATTGCCGATATTGCCGGTTATGCCGCGATGACGTGCTATGGCGTTGTCGGTATGGCTGAGCAGCTCCAGGGCGCCGAGAGCGTGCGCCTGCTTGCCGGTCAGCGCCTCCGCAAGGGCGTGCTTGTCTCCGCCGACGAGAACGGCCTTACGGTCGATCTTCACGTTGTGCTCGAGAACGGCGTCAACATGAAGTCCGTCTGCCACAATCTTTCGAGCTCCGTTGCCTTCACTCTGCAGGAGATCGCCCAGATCGATCCCGCCAGCCTTAAGATCGGCATCCATATCGACGCGCTCAAGAGCCGTCTGAACTAGCATCCGAAAACGGAGATTCAAATACCCATGATTGCAAAGACCATTCGCACCTGTTTTCCGATCGCTGCGGCTGCCGTTTCCGACAAGGCCGAGGAGATCAACAAGCTCAACGTCTTCCCCGTACCCGACGGCGACACCGGCACCAACATGTCGCTCACGCTCGCCTCGGTGACCAAGGAGCTCTCCGCCCTTCCTGCCGACGCCGACATGGAGGCCATCGCCGGCGCCATCACTCACGGCTCCCTGATGGGCGCCCGCGGTAACTCCGGCGTCATCACGTCGCAGATTCTGCGCGGCGTGGCCGAGGGCCTCGTCTCTGCCGATGAGCCTATTACGGCTGCCAACATCGCCTTCGCTTTCCGTCGCGCCGTCAAGGTCGCCTTCCAGGCTGTCCGCAAACCCATCGAGGGCACGATCCTCACGGTCCTGCGTGATGTCTCGACCAAGGCCGATGAGTGCGAGAAGAAGAAGTTCTCGGCCGAGGACGCGCTCGATGCCATTGTCGTCGAGGCCTATCAGTCCGTCGCCCGCACGCCCGACCTGCTGCCCGTCCTCAAAGAGAACGGCGTGGTCGACTCCGGTGCCTTCGGCTTTGCTATTTTCCTTGAGAACTTTGTTGCCGCTGCTCTTGGCCGCAGCACCGTTGTCGAGGATTTCTCCGCCACGTTTGATTCCGCTGGCTCTGCTCGCGACGCGGCCCTCGGTCGCGTTGAGATCGAGGCCAACGACGACTGGGAGGGCTCGGAGTTCCGCTACTGCAACGAGTTCCTGTTTAAGGCCGACGCCCCCTTTGACGAGGACGAGTGCCTTAAGTTCCTAGGCTCCATGGGCGACTGTGAGCTGCTCGTGGGCGCCTACCCCGACTACAAGATCCACGTGCACTCCAATACCCCCAACCTGGTGCTCGAGCATATGCTACAGCTCGGTCAGATCTATGAGGTCTTTATCCACAACATGGAGATGGAGGCCCACGACCGTACCGCCAAGATCCACGAGGATCAGGAGAAGGCCGCCGAGCCCGCGAAGGCCCTGGGCTTTGTCGCCGTTGCCGCCGGTTCCGGTGAGGCCGACATCCTCAAGTCCCTCGGCGTTGACGTGATCGTCTCGGGTGGCCAGACCATGAACCCCTCGACCGCCGACCTGTTGGGCGCCGTCGACCAGGTCAACGCGACCTCGGTCATCATCCTGCCCAATAACGGCAACATCCGCATGGCTGCCGAGGCCGCAGCCTCTGCCTGCACCGACAAGAAGGTCGCCGTCGTTCCCACCAAGACCGTCCCGCAGGCGTTCTCCGCGCTGTTCGCCGTCCTGCCCGATTCTGAGCTCGAGGACGCCGTTGCCGCCATGGTTGACGCCATCAGCGAGGTCCGCGATGGCGAGGTCACCCGCGCCGTGCGTGACTCCAGCGCCTCGGACGGCTCTCCGATTCACTCCGGTGACGTCATGGGCATCATCGCCGGCTCCATCGATGTGGTCGGCTCCGACGTGAAGCAGGTCACGCTCGATTGCATCAACCGCATGCAGGAGGAAGAGGAGGGTGACGCGCTGACGATTCTGGCCGGCGAGGAGCTGTCCGATGAGGCCTTCCAGGAGATCGTCGACGCCATCGAGGAGGCTCAGCCCGATCTGGAGATCGACGCTCATCGTGGCGAGCAGCCGCTCTATCCTGTGATCTTCTCGATCGAGTAGGCAACTGCCCATGTCCGAGCTGTGCTCCGTGCCGCGCGTCTCGGAGCGCTTTGCTCAGAGCAATGCGCTCGACGAGGATATCGCGCGACTCAAATATGTTTCGGGTAAACGTGAGGAGGCCCTTCGCCGTCTGGGAATTCGGACGGTGGGGGACCTCCTTCTCCATATCCCTCATCGATACCTCGACTTTACCCGTTCTTGGTCTATCGAGATGGCGCCCATCGGTACTGTGTGCACCATCATCGCCACGGTCGACCGTATCGTCCAAAAGCAGCCGCGTCCGCGCATGCAGGTGACCGAGGTCTCACTCGTTGACGAGACGGGCGTGCTGCAGGTCGCCTTTTTCCGCCAGCCCTGGATTGCCCAGCAGCTTAAGCAGGGCGACCGCCTGGCCGTGATGGGCAAGGTCGAGTTTGCCTACGGCTTTAAGCAGATGGCCTCGCCGCACTTTGAAAAGCTCGAGGACGGGCGTGCCGCGGGTACCATTTTGCCGGTCCACTATGTAAGTGACGGCGTGAGCCAGGCATGGATGCGTCGCATCGTGAGCGGTGCTCTTGAACTCGTCGGTAATCCCTTTGATCCCATCCCGGCACCGCTGCGCGCAAAGCGCAAGCTCATGAGCAATGCCCGTGCGCTTCGTTCGATTCACTTTCCCTCGAGTATGGCCGAGCGCGACATTGCGCGCCGCCGTTTGGCCTATGAGGAGTGCCTGTACCTACAGCTCGCGCTGCGTCTGCGCAATGACGGCGGCTTGGTCGAGGTGGTTCCCTACGCCCACACCGCGGGTGAGCACCTTGTCGCGCTCAGGCAGGTCCTGCCGTTTTCGCTGAGCGACGAGCAGGAGGCCGCATTCCAAGATATTTTGCATGATATGTGCGATGATACGCGCGTTATGAACCGTCTGCTGCTGGGCGATGTCGGTACCGGCAAGACGGCCGTTGCCGCCTGCGCGTTGGCCGTAGCCGTCGATAGCGGTACCCAGGCCTGTGTCATGGCGCCCACGAGCGTGCTGGCGCGTCAGTATGCCGATAAGACCGGCCCTCTACTCTCGCAGGCCGGCATGTCCTGGGCGCTTCTGACGGGTGCCACGCCGGCGGCCGAGCGCGAGCGGATCCATGCCCAGCTGGAATCCGGCGAGCTTGATGTGCTCTTTGGAACCCACGCGGTCCTTTCGGATGACGTTACGTTCAAGCATCTGTCGCTCGTGGTCATCGATGAACAGCACCGGTTTGGCGTCGGCCAACGCAACGCCCTGCGCGCGAAGGGCCCCGGTGCCGATCTGCTCGTTATGACGGCAACGCCCATCCCGCGTACGCTGGCGCTTTCGGTCTACGGCGATCTGGACACGAGTATCATCCGCCATCGACCCGTCCCTGGCGCTGGCGTGACGACACGCGTGCTCACCGAGTCAAGCCGTGACCTCGCCTATGGCGCCATCCGCGAGGCGCATGAAAAGGGTCAGCAGGCCTACGTGATTTGCCCGCTCGTGGAGCCGAGTGACTCGGCCGATGAGTTGGAGGACGTGCCCGGTATCGCCCGCGACGACGAGGGCC
>CAJMOM010000153.1:0-3905 GCA_905215005.1 uncultured bacterium
ACTGCGGGAATGGCCTATTTGCTCAATGTGTTCGGCTGAGATCGGAAATCAACCCTGAAATGGACGTTCGCGGAAGCGTGCTGTATCGGCATATTGACGGAGACCCTTTGAAGGTAGCCAAGCAGCTTTCGCGAGAGCTCGATTCAGATAAAAAGGCCGTTAAAGCAGGCGAAATCGAAGCATTGAGTTCCGCATGGATCGTTGTCGATTCAGATGAGTTCAGAAACCTAGCCGCAGCAGAACGAGAAGCAAAGACAAAAGGAGTTAGGCTCGCGATCTCCAACCCATGCTTTGAAGTATGGCTTATCGATCATGTCTCACCATGCCCGGAAACTTTTGCATCGACGCCACAATGTGAGAAAAGAGCGCGCGACCTTGGCGTTCTAAAATCTACTGACCCCAACAGGTCCTCCGCGTCAAAGTTCAAGTCAGTAAATCTCGAAATAATTGACGGCAACAAGGGCCAGGCTTTGACCAATGCCGCAAAGCACAATACGGATGATAAACGTCGTGCAAGAGAAATGAATCCGGACAACGTTGCCGCCTATCAAGTATGGACAGACTTGCCTGATCTTGTAGATGACGTATTTGGGTCGGGTAACTAGTGTGATTCAACCCGCGTTAGGGGCAGTCTTTTAACTCAAAAAGTTGTAAACGAGGTAGCAATGCTTTGGAGCTATGTTCAGCTTGATGGTGGCACCCAGTTTGCCTACTCAGAGACAAGAGAAGACGGAACCGTTCGCGTAGCCGTCGAACGCCCGGTTGACTTTGGCTTTGACCATGCGGATTGCTTCTTGCCTGCGGTCAAATGGTTCAACGTCGAAGGATTCACTGCTGATGACCTCAATTTCTTGACAGAATTTATTAGATCAAACGCCCCGTTTATCTTCGAGCTCGCCGAACGCCAAAAAGCCGGACCGGTGGTATCCGCGCTGGCCCCCTGACGCTCTACTGTTGAACGGAAAATATCCCATGATATCGCCTTCCGACATATCTACCGTCGCCTCCCGCGTGCTGGCTCAATACGACGTCAGCGAAGCCTATTTATTTGGCTCGTTTGCCCGAGGCGAGCAAACGCCCGATAGCGATATTGACTTGCGCCTTGTATGCGGCAACACTATGACGTTCGGCACGCTTTACGAACTCTCCCATGAGCTCGAGAGGGAACTTGGGCGAAAGGTTGATATCGTCACCAACCCACCAGAGCACATGCGCCCGGCATTCCGCAAAAGCATCGAACAAGATGAGGTGCGTGTCTATGAAGCTCTGTAAGCAGGACGAGGCGTTAGTGTGCTCCGGCGTGATCAGCAAGTCTGAATTTTGTCGCATCCTTCCGGACTCGGCGAGCCTTAGAAGCCAGTATTGAACTCAAACTCGGTTCCAGACACCCTCTTGCTATTTGAATACAGGTATCGCTCTAGCGATAGTATGTTATACTATCGCTAGAGCGATACCTGTTAGGAGACTCGCGTGGAACTGTGGCATGGTTCTCAGAAAATCATTGAGACTCCCCAGCTTGGCCTGGGGAAAATCCATAACGACTATGGACAGGGATTCTATTGCACAGAGAGCCTCGATCTTGCAAGGGAATGGGCATGCTCGCGCGATGCCGATGGCTTTGCGAATCGCTATGAACTCGATATAGCCGATCTCAAAGTTCTCGACTTGCTATCGCCGCAATATTGCGTCCTGCATTGGATAGCGTTGCTCGTTGAGCATCGTTCTTTTCGCAAAGATACCGCCATTGCCGCGGGGGCGTGCGAATATCTCCATGATCACTTTCTACCTCAGACGAGCACTTGCGACGTAATAAGGGGGTGGCGTGCGGACGACTCGTACTTTAGCTATGCCAGAGCTTTTGTAAACAATACGATCACCGTCGATCAGCTTGGACGATCTATGAGGCTCGGTAACCTGGGGGAGCAGATTGTGCTCAAAAGCGAGCGTGCGTTTAAGAGCATTCGTTTTGCTGGATTTGAACGTGCGCAGCAAGCTCTGTATGGTCCATTGGCCAAGGAACGAGATGAAGCGGCAAGGGCGCAGTATCGGGAGCTCCTTGCCGAAAACCCGTTTGAGGGAATACGTATCGTCGATATCATTCGAGAGGGGATGACGGGCGATGACCCACGCCTACAGTGAGATGTATCTCGAGGATGCAATGAGAACGCTGGGCGAGGCGGTCGATTTTGCTCTCTGTGACCAAGGGCTGGCTCCAGCCGAGTTGACGGCGATCATGTCGAACGCTCTTGAGATGAAACAGTTTGAGCGCGGTATGCCTCGCGTCGTCTGCGGCATGGCGGGCGACGAGCTCGCGCGCGATATTATCGCCCATGCGGGACTGACCCCCGTCAGATGTAGGGAGACCTATCCGTTCGACCGTTCGCCTCAGTATTGGGCGGGGTGGGTTATGGCCTATACGCAATGGATGAGCAGCTTGGGCTTTAATAAGCTACTCGAAGTCGCTCCGCTCGATTGGATCATCGGCTCGTACCATCCGCTCCATGAGGCCTCCGAAGATAAATTCGCCCAGATTGTCATCGAAAAATGGAACAACGCCCAGGCAGACAAAAAGGGCCTCAAGGCGGCACGAAAGGCTGCCGGACTAACGCAAAAACAGCTCGCCGCCCAATCGGGGGTTAAGCTTCGCGCCATACAACTCTACGAGCAGAACAAGCTCGACCTACGCCGCGCCTCGGTTTCCTCGGCATTGGCGCTTGCAGACACCCTAAACTGCACCATCGAAGACCTCGTCTGGCAACCGATTGCTCTGGAGTACGACTCGCAGGCTATTTCGTCTGTAAAGCTATAGAGGAGTCAGACATGCCTTGGAGCTATGTTCAACAAGATGACGGCGCTGATTGCGTTGCTCAAGAAGATCATTCAACTGTGCACGTGGCAAATTCAGCATCACCGATTTTGCTCGGCGGCACCACGTCAATCGACGAAGCTATTCGGCTGACCATTTCGAACATGCCCAACGCGCTCAGGCTCTTGGAGAACTCATGATGGCGGACACGAAGCGGGGAGCGCATCCGTTCGCGCCGCTCGTGCTCGATGATGCCGGTTCGCTCGAAGATATGGCCGCGGCCGTGATGCGCCTGCACAGCACGCTGATGACGGTCGGACGCTGCTATACAACCGACGCCACAGGCGACCGGGCCGCGCTTGAGCTTGGATGCGTCGAGTCCGTGCTTGCGGGTGCATTCTGTACGATATTCGGTCAATCGCCGGCCGATCGCTTCGCAGACATCTTTGACCAGGTCACCTACGTGGCCGAGCACATGGTCAAGGACCACATCTTTGAAGACGGTAACAAACGAACCAGCCTTGTCTTTGCGTTGTCCGTCTTAAGGTTCGCAGGCACTCCGGTCGTGCTGTCTGACAGCCCCGAACCAAAAGACAACCAGTACTACGCCTGGATCCAGGACCTCGTTTCCAGTCGCCGCACGAACAGCGAGCTAACCGAAGAGCTGCGCTGCGGATTCGTTGCGGACACGGGCGATCTGTCGCTCGTATAGAATCTAAGCATCCGCACGCCGGTTAATGAATTGATTGGACGCCACATGAAACTCCCCAGCACCCTGTGCAGCAATGTGTACGACTTCGCGTTTTGCCCCGAGCCCTGCTACGACCGCCTTGTCGACCTCGCCGATCCCGAAGACTGGGGCCCGGCAACCGCATCCTCAAAAACTATCTGTCGTTTTCGTTTAGCCGCGCGGTGTTCCTGACCGAGCGCGACGCTGACCAGACTGCCCCGTCCAACTTGCCGCTGGTGTTCGACGACGACCGCTGCCTATTCAACACCGGCCTGTACACGCGCCGCTACGAGACCATCTACGGCCTGTTTGAGCCCAACACCAAGCCCGACGCGCGCCAGCGCTGGTTTTTGAAGGGCTTCTTTAAGG
>CAJMOM010000154.1:0-3892 GCA_905215005.1 uncultured bacterium
GGCCGCGATGCGGTCGCCGCCGCCGCAGGGGATCAGCTTGACCTGGTCGACGCCGGTGGCGTCCTCCAGGACGTGCTCGAGGGTGTCCTCGATCAGGCGGATGTTCACGTCGCCCGGGTTCTTGCCGGCGGTCAGCTCGTAGACGCGCAGGGTGCCCATGATGGCGGGGTGGATCGTGAACTTATCGACGTCGATCTGGGTGAAGACCGTGTCGAGGTGCATGAAGGCGCGCGAGACCGGGATGTCGAAGGCCAGGATGCGCTCGACCTTGGAGTCGGAGTTCCAGAAGATGTTCTGGGCCATGACGTCGATCGCGGCGGCCTGGGTGCGCTGGGAGATGCCGACGGCGAGGGTCTTCTCGTTGATGTTCAGCACGTCGCCGCCCTCGGTGTGGAACTGGCAGTCGCGGCGGAAGTACAGCGAGACGTCCTTGTAGTCGGGGTGGTACTTGAAGACGTACTTGCCGTACAGGGTCTCGCGGTTGCGGGTGACCGAGTACATGCGGTTGAGGTTGACGCCCTCGCCGACGACCGCGAACGGGTCGCGGGTGAAGTAGAGGTTGGGCATCGGGTCGATGATCAGGTCGGACTCGGACTCGGAGTTGACCAGGGAGTCGAGGGTCGTGGACGCCGTGAGGGGCATGTCGATCTCGGACTTGGTCATGCCGGCCATGGTCTTCTTGACGAACTCGAGGTTGTCCTCGATGGAGTCCAGCTTCTCGCGGACGATCTGCGGCATGTGCTGGCCGCGGATGCCTGCCTCGGCGATGTACTGGTCGGTGAACTCGGCGCGGGCGCCGGGGACCTGGTCGAACACCTCGGCGACGAGGTTCTCGAGATAGAGGACCTCCACGCCCTGGTCCCTCAGGATCTGGGCGAAGGTGTCGTGCTCCTGCTGCGCGACCTCCAGGAACGGGACGTCGTCGAACAGGAGACGCTCGAGCTCGTCGGGCGGCAGGTTGAGGAGCTCGTCGCCGGGACGGTGCAGGCAGACCTTCCTGAGCTTGCCGATCTCGGAAGGCACGTGCAGACCTTTCGTCATGGCCTCCTACCTTTCTTTCGGGCCTTACTGGCCGAATGTATCAGCGCCCCTCCGTATGGGACGCTGCTTGCTGACAGCTCTAGTTATATCCAAAAACCACCTGCAATTCCACCTCGCCCCCGAACGGTCAGCAAAGTGCGATGAACGGTATATCGCATATGATTCCCCCATGATGCACTTCGGTTCTCTAAAGCAGGTTTTCAAAGGTAAATGTTCTTTTTTCTAAGGAATTAAGCTAGATTGCACAAATATTTTCATGTTTAGGAATTGCATAGCTAAAACGGTTTTCTGCATATAAATGTCGTTTGTCCATGATTCAATTTGGATTCGATTATATTCAGCTCGCAATCATTCTTATTCATACATCCTCACCAGTTGAGTGTGGATATAGATTGTTTTCAAAACGAGTTGGGTTGTTGGTTGCATGCCTTGACAGCGTAAGAAGTAGGTTAAGATACCGTTCGCACAATACGTCCGTGCCACAAGTCGACTAAATTGAGACAATAGTGGATAGTGTTAGGCTACCGTCCCCTGCTGGGACTGAACGGACAGATGCATATGCCGAGCAAAATCGAAAAAAAGCAAGCCGCCGCAAAGCTGCGTAAACCGCCGCGCGACTTCTCGTACACGCAGAACCGAGAGCTCAGCTGGCTACGCTTTGACAACCGTGTGCTTGACGAGGCTTTTGATGAGTCCGTGCCGCTGTTCGAGCGCCTTAAGTTTGTCTCGATCTTCGAGTCAAACCTCGATGAGTTCCTTATGGTGCGCGTGGGTGGCCTGTCCGACCTTGCCGAGCTCAAAAAACAGCCTGTCGACAACAAGAGCAATATGACCGCCTCCGAACAGGTCGACGCTGTCATGGCCGAGCTGCCCGGGCTCCTTACCCGTTGGGAGTCCATCTTTAAGAGCATCGAAGGCAATCTCGACACCCTGGGCGTTCACCGCGCGCAAATCGATTCGCTTACGCCCGAGGAGCGCACCTTTGTAACCCGCTACTTCCAGGCCTACGTGTCGCCGGTCATCTCGCCGCTGGTCATCGATCCTCGCCACCCCTTCCCCAACCTGCGCAATGGCGCGCTCTATCTGGCCTGTGGTCTGGACGGCGCCACCGACGAGGAGAGCCTGCTGGGCCTTATCGAGATTCCCGCCTCGATGAACCGCGTGGTCGAGATCCCCTCGCCCACCGGCACCTACTCCTACATCTTGCTCGAGGACGTCATCCTCGCCTGCCTGGACAGCTGCTTTGGCTCCTACAAGCCACTCGACCGCGCGCTCATCCGAGTCACCCGCAACGCCGACATCGATCCGGACGGCGAGGGCGTCGAAGAGGAAGAGGACTACCGCCAGCACATGAAGCGCATTCTCAAGAAGCGCCTGCGTCTGCAGCCGGTAGTGCTCGCGGTCTCGGGGTCGCTCGAGAAGGCGACGCTCAAGACCATCCGCAAGGCGCTCGAGCTTTCGCGCCGCTCGGTCTTTACCTGCGATATCCCGCTCGACCTGGGCTACGTCTTCGGCATTGAGGGCAAAATTCCCGAGCACCTGCGCAACGAGCTGCTCTTTACGCCGTTTAAGCCGCAGCCCAACCCCACCATCGATATGACCCGCTCCATCCGCGAACAGGTGCTGCAGGGCGACAAGCTGCTCTTTTATCCCTACGAGGCCATGAACCCCTTCCTGGATCTGGTGCACGAGGCCGCCTACGACCCCGAGTGCATCTCGCTGCGCATCACACTCTACCGCGTGGCCAAGCAGAGCCGCCTGTGCGAGTCGCTGATCGATGCTGCCGAGAACGGCAAAGAGGTCACGGTGCTCATGGAACTTCGTGCCCGCTTTGACGAGCAGAACAACATCGAGTGGGCCGAGCGTCTGGAAGAGGCGGGCTGCACCGTCATCTATGGTTCCGAGGGCTTTAAATGCCACTCAAAGATCTGCCAGCTCACCTATCGCGAGGGCATGGCGCTCACCCGCCTCACGCTTTTGGGCACCGGCAACTTTAACGAGAAGACGGCCAAACTCTACAGCGACTTTATGCTCATGACAGCCCATCCCGGCATCGGTGAAGACGCCAACCTGTTCTTCCGCAATCTGTCGCTGGGCAACCTGCGCGGCGACTACCGCTTCCTGGGTGTGGCGCCCGTCGGACTGAAACCGCTCATCATGCGCGGGCTTGACCGCGAGATTCAGCGCGCCCTTGCCGGCGAGCCCGCCCGCGTGTTCTTTAAGCTCAACTCGCTGACCGACCGCGAGGTTATCGACAAGATCGCCGAGGCATCGTGTGCCGGCGTGCGCGTAGACATGATCATCCGCGGCATCTCGTGCCTCAAGCCCGGTATTCCGGGCAAGACCGAGAACGTGCATGTCCGCTCCATCGTCGGACGCTTTTTGGAGCACGCGCGCGTCTATGCTTTCGGCGTGGACTCGGACATGATCTACCTGAGCTCGGCAGACATGATGACACGCAACACCGAGCACCGCGTGGAGATCGCCTTCCCCGTGCTCGACCCCACCTGCCGCGCCCTGGTGCACGAGTACATGGGCATGCAACTGCGCGACAACGTGAAGGCACGCAGTCTGACGAGTGACGGCACCTGGGTTCCCGTGGAGCGCAAAGAGGGCGAGAAGCCCTTCAACTCGCAGGAAGCTCTGCTGGAGCGTGCCTATCGCAACGCCGAGGCCGCCGCGCAGCAGCGTGCGCAGGAGAAGGAACGTGTGGCCGAGGAGGCCATTCAGGCCGAGGTTGAACACGGGGCAGCTGCCAAACCGGAAGCGGTTGCAGCTCCCCCGGTGAATGAGCCCGAGGCTGCCGCAGAGCCCGCCGACGAAGCAAAGCCGCACCCTCCTCCTCTCGGAC
>CAJMOM010000155.1:0-3877 GCA_905215005.1 uncultured bacterium
GCCACCACGCGACCGTCCTCAACGTGTGCCGCAAAGGCGCAATCGGCATAGCATCCCCCGCATGTGGTCACCACGGCGCGACCGTCACGCTTAACAGCAGATGCCATCTCGATTACCCCTTTCATCAGCCAAACACAACAGGCCAAAAGCCCGGCAACGAGCCCCAGACCCAAAAAGCCTCCCGCACGGCAATGCCCCGCGGGAGGCCCAACGTCAAACAGACGATACCTTACGCCTCGGACTTCTTGGCGTAGATAAACCAGTAGCCGAGCGCGACCAGAACCGCGCCGCCCACGATGTTGCCCAGCGTAGCGGCGGACAGGTTAAACGCAATGCCCGCGGCGTTGAGTGCATCGGCGCCGGCAACCTTGGCACCATAGCCGCACGCGTGCATCACGGCACCCATGGGCAAAAAGTACATATTGGCAACGCAGTGCTCAAAACCACAGGCCACAAAGGCGGCGATGGGCAGCAAAATGCCCACAACCTTATCGACCACGGTCTTGCCGGCGGTACCGATCCACACGGCCAGGCACACAAAGATGTTGCACAGGATGCCGCGGAAGAAGATCGTCACCCAGTCGATCGTCACCTTGCCGGCGGCGACGCTCACCATGGAATTGGCGACCGCCTCGCCGTTGAGCTTGTAAATGCCGGCCATGTACACCAAAAAGACGATGAACAGGGCACCGACAAAGTTACCGACCCATACGACGACCCAGGCCTTGAGCATCTGGACCAGGGTGATCTTTTTGCTCTTGAGCGCGCAGACCATAAGCGAATTACCGGTAAACAGCTCGGCGCCGCACACCAGCACCAGCACCAGGCCCAGGCAAAAGCACAGGCCGCCCACGACGCGCTGGGCACCCCAGCCCAGCGTGCTATCGCTCAAGAACACGGTAAAGAACAGGCCGCCGAAGGCAATGAACGCGCCGGCGAACATTGCCAACAGAAAGGCCTTTGCGACCGGCAGGTTGGCCTTGGTCACGCCGGCGGCCTCGGTCTTGGCCTCGATCGCGGCGGGCGCCAGGCAATCGGGAGCGGGGTACTCCACCTTGGAATCTGCCATGTCAATCACTTCTTTCCTAATCAGCAGGGACAAGCGCTCCTATTGCTCTTGCCCCAAGCGGACAAAGTGGGAAAAGTCGTTGGCGGCCACGGCGTCATACACGGCGTCGACGGCGTCAAAGACCTCCGGGGACATAGGGTTGTAGAACTCCGTGTCGCCCGGCTGAATCCCAACGAAGACGATATCATCACACGATTGCTCAATCTCTTCGATCAGAATCGACAAAGGAAGCGAATGCGTGGTGAACATCGACTTACGGGCCACATCGCGCTTGTCGAGCAAGCGGATGGACCCGACGGGCAGTGCCATGTCGGCGGCATCGACCAAGACCAGGCGAGGCGGACGCTCGCGCTTGACCTCGATGATGTCGTCCTCGGGCGTTTGGCCACCGTCGATGGTGTACCAACCGGCGATGGGTGCGTCCTCCATCTTTTTGGAGAGCACAGGGCCGGCGGCATCGTCGGCGCGCAGCACGCTTCCCGCTGTGAGCACGATACCCGCAAACGGGGCGCCGTTCACACGACCATCTACAACGCGACCCATTACTGCAACCTTCCCGTCAGATACACGCCCGACACATCGCGCACGCGCTCAACTAGATCGCGAAACTTCATCAGAAACGCGACCTGCTGGGCATGCAGACCAAAGTCATCATCGAACACCGAGATGCCGGCCTTGGCCGAGCCGCGAAAACCGCGCTCGTCGAGCAGCGTGTCGCAGGCCTCGAGCAGCGACGGTACCGCCGCCTTGTCGAGCTGGCACTCGCCAAAGGAGCGGATGGCCTCGAACTTGGTCTTGGCCTCCCCCTCTGGTAGCACGTCGACAAGCGAATAGAACACGTTCACCGGCACCGACAGGCGCGGCTCAAAGCAGTCGAGCACGCCGGTGTGGTGGCCCACGGCGAGCGTGTAGTACAGCACGTCGCAGGCCTCCTGGGGAACGTCTTCCTCGGTCTCCACAAACTTACGCGTGAGCTCATAGAAGACCACCTGGTCGGGCGCATGGCCCAGGCAGGGGTCGGCGACGCCTTCGGCGGCCTCGTCGCTTGCGCGCGAGGCATCGCCAAAGGAGCCGCCGAGCATGCCGGGGCCCGCAAAGTAACCAGAGCGGTCCGTGAGCTCCATCTAGCGACCTCCGGCCAGCACCAGATCCTGCAGCGCCGAGTAGACCTCAACGCGGCGCGGATCGTCCTGCTTGTCGATGAGCAGCGCCATAGCACCGCGGATATCGCCCTTGGGCGCGCCCTCGAGCGTATCCATAAACTCATTGGCCAGGTCACGGCCGTAACGGTAGCCGCTCATGGCGCGAGCTTCGCGCTCGATGGCAACGCGCAGCTTGTACGGCACACCGGGGTGCAGGATATCGGCCTGCTCGCCGGCGGCCTCCACCGTGGTCTCGGCATGGAGCTTTTGGTCCAGCAGACCGAGCGCCATGGCAAAGCCGTAGATGGTCTGCGCGGGGCTGGGCGGGCAACCGGGGATATAGACATCGACCGGCAAGATCTTGTCCGTGCCGCCCCAGACGCAGTAGTTGTCGTAGAAGATGCCGCCGGTGCAGCCGCACGCGCCATAGGACACCACGATCTTGGGATCGGGTGCGGCCTCAAAGGCGCGCAGGGCCGGCATGCGCATGGCACGCGTCACGGCACCGGTGTACAGCAGCACGTCGGCGTGACGGGGCGAGGGCACGACCTTGATGCCAAAGCGCTCGACGTCGAAGACGGGCGTGATGGAACCGAAGATCTCAATCTCGCAGCCGTTGCAGCCGCCGCAGTCAACACGGTAGACATACACCGAGCGCTTGATCTTCTTAAGAAGGGTCGCCTTGGCCTTCTCGATGCTCTCGTCGAGCTCGATCTTGGTCGGGCGGTACTGGAGCCGCTCGGGCAAAAGCGTGGGTTCGGCCATGGTTACTCCTCCTTCGTTTCAAAATCCATGATGATGCCCTCGACCGGCGCCGGACCGGCGGGAATCTCGGGCGCATCGGGGTTGAGCTCGCGGTCGATATACTCCGGGTTCACGCCGTGGCCACCCAGATATTCCATGCCGGGGCCCTGGGGCTCACCGGACGCAAGCGTCTCATTGGCAGCCATGCCGGCAGCGTTGCCGGTCTTTACGGCCGAGGCGGCGCGCAGGGCGTCGAGCTCGCGCTTGCACTCCTGGCACATACCGACGGTACGGGCGGCCTGCTCGGCCTCCATGCCGCCGGCCTTTTGCAGCAGGCGCTTGGCGTAGTCGATCTCCTTGTGCGGGGCAAACGGCTTGCCGCAACGCGAGCAGTGCTCGAGCGTGTAGACGCTCTTGCTGGTGAGGTCGTCCTTGCTCATGACGGCCAGCTCAAACTCCTCGGTGAGCTTGATGGCCTCCATGGGGCAGGCTTCCTCGCAACGGCCGCAAAAGATGCAGCGGCCGTAGTCGATCGACCAGGTGATGGTATCGGCCGCAAGGTCGGTGTCCATGCGGATGGCATCGGCCGGGCACGCCACGCCGCATGCACCGCAGGCGATGCAGAGCTCGGCATTGTGCTCGGGCTTGCCGCGCATGTCCTTGTTGGTGGGGAACGGCGCAAACGGGTACTTGACCGTCGCGTCGCCGGCCTTGGCGTTAACCTTCCAAAGCTTCAGCATATTAGAGCGCCTCCTCATCGAGCGGAGCGGCCACGGTGCCCTCGCCCGCAAGCGGCGACTTGTCGCGCCAGACGTTCTCGAACTGCTCCTTGTCGAGCACGTGGTCGCGCTTGGCGGCGACATCGGTCACCGTCACGCGGTCGGTGCAGTGATGGCGTCGATGGAGAAATTCTTGTAGAGCG
>CAJMOM010000156.1:0-3865 GCA_905215005.1 uncultured bacterium
ACCGTCGAGCCGCTCTCGATGCGAAGGTCGATATGCTCGAGCACATCCTCGGCTGCATCCGCGCGGTATTTAAAGGAAACGTCGCGAAACTCGATACTGCCGTCCGCTGGCGCCGCAGTCGCGAGGTCTCCCGCAGGGTTGGCGATAAAGGGCTCCTCATCGAGCACCTCTGCGATACGGCCCACACTCGTGAGAGCGCGCGTGAGCAGCAAAAACACGTTGGAAATCATCATGAGCGAGTTCATGATCAGCAGCACGTAGCTCATAAAGCCCGTGAGAGAGCCTACACCCAACTTGCCGGCGAGAATCATGCGGCCGCCAATCCACAGGATGGAGAGCGCAGCCACGTACATCGACAGCTGAAACACCGGCAGGTTGAGCACCGCGTTGCCAAAGGTCTTCGTCGCAGTGCGCGCGAGCTCGGTATTGACGGTGTCGAACTTGGCCTCCTCGTGCTCGGTACGAACGTAGGCCTTGACGGCACGCACGGCGGTGAGGTCTTCCTGTACCACGCCGTTGAGGTGGTCCATCGAGGTCTGGAGTTGGCGGTAGAGCGGACTGACGCGATAGGTGATGACACCCAGCACGATCGCCAGCACGGGCAAGATGATCGCAAAGACGGTGGCGAGCGGGCGCGACAGCATCAACGCGTAGATAAGGCCGACGATAAGCGTCACCGGGCCGCGCACCATAGGGCGAAAGCCATTACCGATAGCATTTTGGATGACGGTAATATCGGTGGTCATGCGGGTGACGAGCGAGCTGGCATCGTAGTTGTCCAGGTTGCCAAAAGCGAGCGTCTGGATCTTGCGATACTCTGCCTCGCGCAGGTTGGCGCCCAAGCCCGAGGCCACGCGAGCGGATGTGCGGGCATAACCCAAGCCCAGTACCAGCGAAAGCGCAGCGCACACCAACATGTACGCGCCCTGCAGCAGCATGTAGTTGATATCACCCGCAGGCACGCCCACATCGATGATGTTGGCCATGATGACCGGGATAAACAGTTCGAGCACCGTCTCGACCGACACAAAGAACACGCCGAGGATGGCATCGCGACGGTATGCCCCTAGATAGGAAAACAGTATTTTGAGATTGCGCACGCAGGTTCAACCCCCATCAAACGTTGTTCGCAAACGCACGTATTATTGCGCGCCGAATAATGGTGTCAAGTATTCCGAAATCGTTTTCTGCAAGGTTAGCGCCGGCGGCGAGTTCTCGTGATGTGTGTCCATATTCACTCGGAATAATGGTGCGCGCGACTTTTTCGCCCTGCCGCCAACACAAACCTTGACTCTACAATCGTTGTAGGGTTTTCACTACACTGGTAGCTAAACGAACCAAGCCAGAAAGCCCCGCCCATGGAACACGACCTCACACGCGGCAATGTCCTTAAGACCATCGCGGTCTTTGCTCTGCCCTATATGCTCTCGTACTTTTTGCAGATGCTCTACGGCATGGCCGACCTGTACATGATGGGGCAGTTTAGCGGCGCCGCCGGCATCACCGCCGTGGCAAATGGCGCTCAGACGCTCTATATGATTACCGTGGCGCTCGTGGGACTGGCCATGGGAACCACGGTGGTCGTCGGCCACGCCGTGGGTTCACGCCGCTTCGATCGCGCCGAGACCGCCATCGGCAACACCATTACGCTCTTTATGGGTGTCTCGGTGGTGCTGGCCGCTGTCCTGCTCGCACTGTGCCCGCAGATCGTGACACTCATTGGCACGCCGGCCGAGGCAGTCGAAGGCACCGCCGCCTACCTGCGCATCTGCTTTGTCGGCATTCCCTTTATCGCCGCGTACAACATTCTTTCGGCCATCTTTCGCGGCCTGGGCGATTCGCGCTCGCCCATGTACGTGATCGGCGTGGCATGCATCATCAACATCGCGCTCGATTTTCTGTTTATCGGCCACATGGGGCTCGGCCCCGTGGGCGCGGCGCTCGGCACGGTAACCGCCCAGACGGCCAGCGTTGCCCTCGCACTCGTGTGGCTCAAGAGCCGGCGCACGAACATCCACGTTAAGCGCAGCGACCTGCGCCCTCAGCCCGAGGTGCTCGGCAGCATTCTTAAGATCGGCGTGCCTGTGGCCGTGCAGGACGGTTGCATCCAGGTAGCGTTTATGTTTATCACCGTCATCGCCAACCACCGAGGGCTCGTCGACGCCGCCGCCGTGGGCCTGGTCGAGAAGATGATCAGCTTTTTGTTCATTGTGCCGAGTTCCATGGGCGCCACCGTCAGCGCACTCACGGCGCAAAACGCCGGCGCGGGCAAGGGCGACCGCGCGCGTCAGGTACTCAAGGACGCCATGACGATCTCGGTAGTGTATGGCTGCCTGATCACGGTGCTGATGTGGCTGGTAGCGCCGGCGTTTATCGGCTTTTTTGCCAAGGACCCCGCAGTGGTCGCGGCCGGTACCGGCTATATGCACAGTTATATTTTCGACGCAATCTTTGCCGGCATCCACATTTGCTTTAGCGGCTTTTTCGCTGCGTATGGCAAGAGCTACATCGGCTTTGCGCACAACGTGCTGGCGGTGGCGCTCATTCGCGTGCCGGGCGCTTGGCTGCTATCGAACGCCTATTCCAACACGCTGTTTCCCATGGGCATCGCCTCGCCGTGTGGGTCGATTCTATCGGCGGTCATCTGTGTTGTCGCGTTTACCGTGCTCAACCGGCGCGGGGCTTTTGACAAGTTGGCAGCGTAGCGGGGCAACGCAAGCTTGGCGCCCCTCCCCTGCTTTTTACCGAAAGGAGCGGTCCCATGGCCGACTCGCCAACCGAACATACCGAGGGCCTGCTCCGCATTGGCGAGGTGGCGCGCCTGTTTAACCTGAGCGTGGGGACGCTACGTCATTACGAGCAGATGGGCTTGCTGGACCCGGCGCACATCGATCCGGCAAGTGGGTACCGCTACTACGGATCGCGGCAGCTCTCCACCCTCAACACCATCAGCCACCTGCGCGTTCTCAACTTGCCGTTAGCACAAATCCGCGAGTTTGTGACCACGCGCGATGTGGACCTTATGCAGCGGCAGCTGGCTCAGCAGCAGGAGCTCATCGAGCGCAAGCGCCGTGAGTTGGAACGCGTGTCGCGCAAGATTGATAACCGGCTTGCCCTGCTGCACAATGCCTTGAACACCGAGCTCGATACCATTTGCACAATCGATACGCCCGAGCTTCGCTGCGCCGTATTGCGCGAACGTGTCAAGCCTACCGACGCCTATGCGCTGGAGTGGCAGATTCGTCAGCTGCAGAAGGGCCAGCACGAGACCTTTGTCTTCCTGGGCAACTTGGGCGTTGGGATTAGCGCCGAGCGCCTGGCCGCCGGCGACTTTGACGGCTACGACGAGGTCTTTTTGCTGCTCGATGACACCGATGAATACCTGGGCGATGTCGAGGTGCGACCCGCCGCGCGGTGCCTGACCATAAGCTTCCGCGGCACACACGGGCAAGCGGGCCCGCGCTATAAGCAGCTGCTCGGCTATATGCGCGGGCACGGCCTGGCACCCACCGGGCCCTCGCGCGAGATCGCCCTTATCGACGACATCATCAGCGACGATCCCGCGACCTATGTGACGCAGATCACGGTGCCGGTTTCCCCAGCAAAGTAAGAACCGCCCGGAAGGCATCATGCTTCCCGGGCGGTTCTTCAATTAGGCTATCAATGCGCTAAGCCTGGGGCACCTGACCAGTCGCCAAGATCTGCTCGAGCGCGTCCTCATCCAGCACAGGCACACCCAGCTGCTCAGCCTTGGTGAGCTTGGAGCCCGCTTTGGGGCCGGCGACCAGATAGCTTGTCTTCTTCGACACACTGCCCGAAACCTTGGCACCAAGCACCTTGAGCCCCGCACCCGCCTCGTCGCGCG
>CAJMOM010000157.1:0-3834 GCA_905215005.1 uncultured bacterium
GTCCAAGCTCGAGTCGGTCGGGTTCCACATGCCCGACTGGGAGGAAGAGCTGGGGGAGTACCTCAAGACGCTCTAGTCGCCGCTATTGAATTGACGAGAGTAAAAAAGCCGCCGTTCTTTAACGGCGGCTTTTCTTGTTGGTGGCTATCTACGCAGTGGTGCCAATAGTATTTTGCGGAAGATCTACCTCTCGCTTGGCGTGGTGGCGGACCTGCCAGGCTGGTCGTCGTAGGCGTATTTGCTGTACACGTTGACCTCCCACTGCTTTTTTTCGACCTTTGCCACGGAATCGAGGATGAATCCGATTGCAAGGCTCAGACCGCACAGGAACATAAACGACGCGGCGAGCATGGCGGTGGGGAAGCGCGGAACGAGGCCGGTCTGGAAATACTCGACAACGATGGGCGTGCCCAGGGCGAGGCCGATCACCGCAAACAGAAGCGCAACCAGGCTGAAGAACTTCAGCGGGCGGTAGTCCTTGAACAGCGTGCCGATCATCGCGACGACTTTAATGCCGTCGCTCACGGTATTGAGCTTGGACTCGGAGCCTTCCGGACGGTCGCGGTACTCGATGGGCACATCTTTGATGCGCCAGCGGTGGTCGACAGCGTGAATCGAGAGCTCGGTTTCGATCTGAAAGCCCTCGGAAAGCACAGGGAAGGTTTTAACGAACGGGCGACTCATGGCGCGGTAGCCGGTCATGACGTCATCGAAGCTGTAGCCATAGATCCACTTGATCATGGCACGTACCAGGTTGTTGCCAAAGCCGTGGAAGGCACGTTTGTTCTCCTCGGCATAGGTGCCGTTGGAAAGACGGTCGCCCACGGTCATGTCGGCCGTGCCGTTGAGGATGGGCTCGCAGAGGGCTTTGGCCGCCTCGGCGGGGTAGGTGTCATCGCCGTCGACCATCAGGTAACAATCGGCATCGATGTCGCGAAACATCTGACGGCACACGTTGCCCTTTCCCTGACGCGGCTCAAAACGCACCGTGGCGCCGTGCTCGGTGGCGATGCGTGAGGTATCGTCCGACGAGTTATTGTCATAGACATAGACCGTCGCCTGCGGAAGCTCGCGGTGAAAGTCGTCGATGACCTTACCAATCGTGAGCGCTTCGTTGTAGCAGGGGATGATGACGGCGATGGATTCAGAATTCACTCAATGCTCCTTATACATTCAATCCTTGAAAGTATAGCCGTTTCCGCCTGACATCCTAAGATGTGGGATAGTTCTCCAGTTTTGCTGCGCGAATCATTTACTTTGCTGTCGGGTCTATACTGTTCGTTTGTCAACGATTACGAGTAAGGGAGTTGCATCCGTGTCGGATCAGACAAAGCAACAAGAAACTCGCAGTCTGCCTGCGACGTTTGCTAAGAACGAATTTGAGAAGGACGCGTTTATCCTTCGTCAGCTGGTTACCAAGGATTTTAAGATCAAGTATCGCCGTAGCGTTCTGGGTGTCGCATGGTCGGTGCTCAATCCGTTGCTGATGATGATCGTCATGGCCATCGTGTTCTCGACGATTTTTGGCCAGGGCCGCAATGGCTCAATGACGCCCGAGATGTACCCGCTGTACTTGATCGTGGGTAACATTACCTTTGCCGTCATGTCCGAGTCTACGAACCAGGCCCTGACGTCTATCGTGGGCGCTGCCCCTCTGCTCAAGAAGGTTAAGGTACACCGCTGGGTCTTCCCGGTGCAGAAGGTGCTCTTCTCGCTGGTCAACTTTGCCTTCTCGCTGGTCGCCGTCGCCATCGTCATGCTGTGGTTCCGCGTTATGCCTTCTTGGCACCTGATTCTGCTGCCGGTTTGCCTGCTGCTGCTTATGTGCTTCTGCATGGGCCTGGGCATGATGCTCTCTGCTCTTACGGTCTTTTTCCGTGACGTTATGCATCTATGGAGCGTCGTCATTACGGCATGGACTTACATTACGCCCATCTTCTGGACGACTGACTATATTGCGCAAATGCCGCATCTCGTGCGTATCTTGATGTATGCGAACCCCATGTTCAACTACCTGCAGTTTATGCGCGATATCTTTCTGTTCCAGACTACGCCCTCGCTTATGACGTTTGGTATGTGCGTCGCTTGGGCGGTTCTTGCGCTTGTTGTTGGCTACACCGTGTTCCATAAGTCCGAGCGCAAGTTCATCCTCTACATCTAAGGAGTGCTGTGATGACTGAATCTGTTGTTGATTACAGCGAGCAGCCTCTGGCTGTCGAGGTCGACGACGTCACCATGATCTTTAACATGGCGTCCGAGTCGCTGACCAACCTCAAGGAGTACTTCATCAAGCTTGCCAAGCACGAGCTGTTCTTTGAGGAGTTTAGGGCGCTTAAGCACATCTCGTTCGATATTCATCGCGGCGAAGTTGTCGGTTTGGTTGGCACCAATGGCTCCGGCAAGTCTACGATGCTCAAGATTATCGCTGGCGTGCTTGAGCCTAGCGAGGGCAGCGTTAAGGTGCACGGTAACATCGCGCCGCTGATTGAGCTTGGTGCCGGCTTTGACCCCGAGCTGACCGCCCGCGAGAACATCTATCTGAACGGCGCCCTGCTCGGCTATACCAAGGAGTTTATCGATGCCAACTTTGACGGCATTATCGAGTTCGCTGAGCTTCAGAACTTTGTCGATATGCCGCTTAAGAACTTCTCCTCGGGCATGGTGGCGCGTATCGCCTTTGCAATCGCGACGATTACCGAGCCCGATATTCTGATCGTTGACGAGACGCTGTCCGTCGGTGATGTGTTCTTCCAGCAGAAGTGCGAGGACCGCATCCAGCACTTTATCCAGAGCGGCGACGTGACGGTTCTGTTCGTTTCGCACTCTATGGAGCAGGTTGAGCGCATCTGCCAGCGTGCCGTTTGGATTGAGAAGGGTGACCTTCGCATGGACGGCCCGGTCGATGAGGTCTGCAAGGCGTACCGCGAGCAGTTCAACTAGGTTATAATTACTTGCGCCGACAGGCTTGCGCTTGCTTTGGCGTGCGGTTATTTGCTCCATTAGCTCAGTTGGATAGAGCAGGGGACTTCTAATCCCAAGGTCGACGGTTCGAATCCGCCATGGAGCACCATCGTTTATTAAGCCCGGACCGCTTGTGGTCTGGGCTTTTTTCGTCTTGTGTGCTGCTGGAGCCGAGCGCGAGCAAGCCGCTGCTGTTTGTTGGGGTCGGCATTTTACTTTTCGAGATGCTCCCTCAGCAGCTCCAGCGCGTGTGCGTAGCCCTGCAGGCCTTCGCCGGTGATGGTGGCGAAGCAGGCTAGGCGTGCATAGCTCACCTGGCGGAAGTCCTCGCGCGTCTCTACGGCGCTGATGTGCACCTCGACGGCAGGGATGGCGACGGCCTTGAGGGCGTCGAGGATCGCCACGCTCGTGTGCGTGTAGGCCGCCGGGTTGATGACGATGCCGTCGACCTTGCCGTAGGCCTCTTGGATCTTGTCGACGATGCTGCCCTCGTGGTTGGACTGGAAGACCTCGACCTCGTCGAAGCCCTGCGCGGCGCCCGCTTCCTGGCAGATCTGCACTAAGCGGTCGTAGTTGTCACTGCCGTAGATGCCCGGCTCGCGAATGCCGAGCATGTTGAGGTTGGGGCCGTTGATGACGAGTGCTTTCATGGTTGCTTCCTTTGCGGTTGGAAAGCCACCACAAAGGTGCCTATCCCCTTTGTGGTGGCCTAGATTAGAGAGCGGGTGGGAGGGTGTCGAGGAGGGCTTGGGCGGTGTTGGCGGCGCAGTCGCGTGAGTCGATGATGTAGTCGGCCCAGGCGCGGTAGCGCGGCATGCGCTGCTCGGCGAGCTTGTCGATACCGTCGCGGGCGGTGATGGGGCGTCCCTTGTG
>CAJMOM010000158.1:0-3823 GCA_905215005.1 uncultured bacterium
CAGCGAGCCCGGCGGCAATGCCGGAGCCGTCGCCCGTGTCGGCGAGTTTTCCGCCCGAGTTCTTGCCCTTGTTGCCCTTACCGTTCTTATCAGCGCTGCCTGCGTTGGAACCCGTGCCACCGTCGGTGCCGGTGCCGCCTGCACTGCTCGAGGCCGCTACGGTAAAGCTCGCGGCTCCGTCATTAGCAAGCTTGTAGTTTTGCGCCGCGTCGCCCAAAAGACCGTTCGCGCGCACCCAGTACGTTCCCGCGGTAAATGCCTCGCCCTCGACCATTGCCGTGCCCGGAGCGCCGTCCGCGTCGTGCACAAACTCGAGCTGAGCCGTGCAGGCATCGTTTTCGAGTTTGCCCTCGAGCAGCGCCGCGACCTTTGTGCGCACATCCTCGCCGGCCTTAAGGCCTTCGAGCCCCTCAAAGTGGGGTGTCAGTGCGCGCGGATCGATATCGATGGGCACGGATCCCTGCAGCCCCGTAACGGTCTCGTTGCCCAAGGCGTCGACATCCACGTATTCGATGGTAAACGCATGGCCCGAAGCCGCCACGTTGAGTACGTTGCTGCTGTCGACAAGGCGGAAATGGCCCTCGCCAACGGTCTTGCCATCCTGGAGCGAGGCATCGCTCAGCGAGTCGCCGTACGTCATGCGCATGCGGGTTGGGAGGCAGCACGAAGCCGACTGCGTGTGCTTCGTATCGTAATTGTAATTGCGCTGGTAGATGCTCCGGGCCAGCGCCGCATCAACAAAGTCGGATGCGATGATGCCAATGTGCTTGAGGTAATCTGACTTTGTATCCTCGGTGCCGCTGGGATTGATGTACGGGCTCTTGTACAGATGCTCGTTGACTACTCGTGCCGAGGTAAAAGGATTGCCTCCGTGCGACAAGCCCGTGCAGCTGGTGTAGTTGATAGACCAGCAACGCTCCTGGACTTGCACCTCGGCCCCGGCATCGTCCACGACGTCCACCTTGTTGCACGTGCGCCCGGTCGTTTCCTTCAGCGCATTATCGACCCAGCTGAGCTTGTCGGTTCCCGTGAGTTTGTACTTGTCCTGGGCATATACCTTGGTGCAATAGGGCTCTTCATTGCCCGTTTCCCCTATGGCTTCAAATCCCCGCGCGTCTTGGACGAGACACATCGACTGCCCGGAATGCGCCTTGATCTTGTCATCCCATTGGGTGAGGTCGAGGCCCCACGTGTGGCCGCTTACGCTGTTGCCGGCGAGCCCAAATCGACGCAGCAGGACGATCTTTCCGCGCACCTCGCCCAGCGTGGGGACGTGGCTCGACGTGTAGAACAGGTTGGGGTTATCGGCCATAACCTTGGCGAAGGCCGTCGTTATGCTTTCGTCGGTAGCCTCATCGTTGCCGCGCGATGCGAGCATGATGAGCGCTTCTGACGGGTTTTCGTTCAAAAACGTTTTGAAGTACCCGATGACATCGGAGAGATGCAGATAGTTCCCGTCTTTTTTGAGTAGGTAGAAAATCCCGTGGTCGATGCCGGGGTCATCGCCCTTTCCGAGCCGGATATCAAAATAGCGAATGCCTTCGAGCAACTGCGTGGGAATGTAATCCTGCTGGCATTTTACTTGCGAGGATTGGGGCTCAGTGTCGTTGTCCACGCTGCAGGTGCCCGAATCGTGCGTACCCGGGATGCTCAGCTCGTCGAGGAACTTGTTGTCGTCGACGTATTTCATCCAACATGGCCCATCGACGTAGCTGCTGTACGTGATCCAGTCGAGGCTGCTAACCGTGGCATCGTTCTTTTTCATGTCGTAACCGACAAGCTCGAGCTCCCACGGAATGCTCTTACTCTTATTCTTATGGCAGATCTTATTGTTGTCCTGGTCTTCGCCGTTCGATTCTATTGCCAGGTACTTAATGTCTTTTTTCTCGGTTTCTTTCTCGACCGTGCGGTCTCGGATGATATAGGTTCCGTTTGATTGCCGCTCGAACGCAAAAGCGCGGCTGGGCTTGTTGTCATACTCGCCGCTCCATACGTGGATGACCTTTCCGTCTTTGTCCGAGTCGCCATCGACCGACCAAATGCTGTAGCCCGTCTTTTTATGCTCTTCGAAATTGAGCAAGGTGCGGATAGCATACCAGTTTGTATCGTCATTCTTGGTCGTTACGTTCTCAAGGATGAGCTTGCTGGACGTGCCGTCATTAAACAGATGGCAGACGTTGCCGATGACGTTGCCGTCTTCGTTAACGCTTGCGGTACGAAAATAGCCTGCGGGGCGAAGGCGAATGACGAAATTGTCGAGGCTGACCGACGCTGTGGCAGCGTCGTCTGCAAATGCCGCGCGCACGGGAAGGCCCAATCCCGCGGTTTCGGGCAGGCTTACAAATGGCGACAATGCTGCGAGTCCTAGGCCCAACGTGAATGCTCGACGGCTGATGGCGTGGTGTTCGGTCATAACTCCTCCGTTCGCAGGGTGCGGTTATGCACTCATTTTGTTCACTATACTGCCCGGATGTCTAAACGTGTTGGCTTAATTGTCTGCGCGGCGCCATAAATCGGCGGGCGGACGCGTTGGGGCGCTTGTCTATTTGTGCTGCTACCGCGCTGGGGGTGGTTTTGCCGTCCGGCATCCTCGCGTTCGTTGGCTACCGGCATAAGAAAGGGAGGGTCGGTTTACCGGCCCTCCCTGGGTACGAAGCGCTGGGGTACCGTCGCTTGTTTGCACTGCGCCCGTGTTTCCCGCTGCGCTCGCCAGTCGCTTAACGCTTGATCTCGATATCGTCGAGCTTGACGTCCATGGCCTCGGTCTTGGCCTCGGCGATGTCGTCGGCAAACTCCAGAGACTTCATCATGGTCTCGACGGCGTCCTTGTGCTCCTCGACGTTGTCGATGCGCACATACACGCTGCCACCGTCAACGTCGGTGAAGTACTCGGTCGTCACGCCGCCCGAGTGCGTAAAGTAGGCGCTGCGCCAGGTCTTGCCGTTGTACTTAACGGGATCGCTCTCGGTCCATCCGGAGTTGGCCTTCCACTTTGCCTCGTAGTCGAACAGTTCATCGGCGTTCTTGTCAGGATCGAAGACGGGGATGAAGCGGTCACTGGCATGCTCGCTCTCGGTGAACTTAAACTGGGCCCTGTCGGCGGTATCGCCTGCAACGTCCGTGATTTCGACGCCCTCGGGCACCTCGACTTTAAACCAAATGAAGTCAGTCCTCATATCCACGGCTGGCTTTTCCGCTCCACCGCCACCGCCACCGCCGCTGCCGGTAGCGCCGCCGCTGCCACCGCAACCCACCAAGGCAACCGCGGCAAAGAGACTGATGCAGAGGATGAGAATCGCAAAGGCCTTCTTTTTCATGGTCGTGTCCTCCTCGATCTGTAATCGTCCATGGATTACCTGTCTTTACTGTACGCGTGGACGGCTCCTTCGGGTGGGCCATGTGTCCCATTCTGAGGGCCGGATTTGCGCCGTTAAGTGGCAATATGCACGGGTCCAAAAGAGGGGAGGGCCGGTGCTGTCGGCTCTCCCCGGGGTGAGGTGTCCGTTGTTTTAAAGGGGCGCGTGTACGCGGGCGTTGCCCCAACAGGTTCCTTGTTTATAGATATGCCCCAGTTTGTGACGTCCGGAAGTCCCGAAAGGCGGGCCATGTTTCCCATGTTTGCGGTGCCGACGCCTATCGTTCGTCATAGAAATCCGCGATGACCAGGTGCGCTGACGCTTATGTACTTATGGGCTAGACTAAGCACCATTATGTGATCGATGCGGTCGGTCGGCGGTTGCCGCCCGACCGATGTATATGACTTGAAGGTGCATGCGTATGAGCCAAGAGATGATGGACAAGACCTGCCGCGGGTTTGCCGAGG
>CAJMOM010000159.1:0-3793 GCA_905215005.1 uncultured bacterium
GGCACACGGTTGCGCGGTTGGCGACCATGCGCTCCGTGGGATATTGAAAGAGGTTCTCGCTCTTTACGCGTACAATGACCTGCTCGTCGCTTGCGCCCTGCGTACGCAGGCCAGCGACGATGCGCATCTCATGCGGGAGGAATTGCTCGCGGGTGAGCACCCCCCCCCCGAACGCTTTTTGTGGTTACATCCACAGTGCACGCTCCAAGGGTGTCAAAGGCTGTCACAAGTGCGCCGCAACCCGGCAGGCAGGCGCGGCGCACATGACAATAATCATACCTGTTGGTAAAAAAGTTACCACGCCCAGAGTGTCAAATGTTGAGCAACAAAATTAAATCCGGTTAACGGTCATTTTCGCAGCTCAGAAGCTTTGCCGAGGTCGCCCCAAATCACACTTGCCAGACAACCGCGCTTACGAATGCAGGCACGCACACACCCAACGCCATCCTCCGCTATATTCAACATAGAGTTATACATATGCTTCTATGTAAGGAGTTTCATATGCCTGTCGTAAAGCCTATTTCTGATCAGACGCGCGCGCTAACTACCATTCAGGAACGCGAAGATCACATTCGACGTACCATCGCTCATGGTTACGACGACCTCGCCAACGGTCGTGTGCGCCCCTGGAAACAAGCGAAGGCCGAGGCGGATCGGATGCGAGCCTCGAGATAAGCGCTCCCCCATGTAACCATCCTGTAAATCATAGCGACGCACTCGAGTTTTACCGTGATGCGGTCGCGCCTGGCGCTCCACTGTGCTAAAGTATCCCGAACGTTCAAACGACTACGAGGGGAACTAGAAGATGGCACGTGTGCACAACTTCTCAGCTGGCCCGGCCGCGCTGCCTACAAGCGTGCTCGCCGAGATCGCCGACGAGATGATGGACTACCGCGGTTGCGGCATGTCCGTGCTCGAGATGAGCCATCGATCTAGCATGTACCAGCAGATCATCGACGACGCCGAGGCAACCCTGCGCCGCCTGCTGAGCATCCCCGACAACTACCGTGTCCTGTTTTTGCAGGGCGGCGCCACGCTACAGTTTGCGGGCATCCCCATGAACCTCATGCGCCGCGGCCGCGCCGGCTACGTCGTGACCGGCAACTTCGCCAACAAGGCGTACAAGGAGGCCACCAAGTACGGCGAGGCCGTGCTGCTCGCGAGCTCCGAGGACACCAACTTCGACCGCATCCCCAACATGGCCGACATCAACGCGCGCATTGCCGCCGAGGCCGCGGGCGGCGGGCTCGACTACGTCTACATCTGCCAGAACAACACCATCTTTGGCACCATGTTCCACGAGCTGCCCGATTGCGGCGACGTGCCGCTGGTCGCCGATGTCTCGAGCTGCTTTCTGTCGCAGCCGCTCGACGTCGAGCGCTACGGACTCATCTACGCCGGTGCGCAGAAAAACGCCGGCGCTGCGGGCGTCACCGTGGTTATCGTGCGCGACGACCTGATCGCCGAAGGCCCCGCCTTTGCGCAGACGCCGCAGTACATGGACCTTAAGACCCAGGCCGCCAAGGGCTCCATGCTCAACACGCCCAACACCTTTGGCATCTACGTGTGCGGCAAGGTGTTCCGTTGGGTTGAGCAGACCGGCGGACTTGCCGCCATGGCCGAGCGCAACTGGGCCAAGGCCAACCTGCTCTACGACCTGCTCGAGAACAGCAAACTATTCCACGGCACCGCGCAGACAGACAGTCGCTCCATCGCCAACGTCACGTTCCGTACCGGCGATGCCGACCTCGACGCCGCCTTTGTTGCGGGCGCGGCAGAGCACCAGATCCAAAACGTCAAGGGCCATCGCCTCGTCGGCGGTATGCGCGCCAGCGTGTACAACGCCGTCACCATGGAGGACGCGCAGGCACTGGCCTCGTACATGAAGGACTTCGAAGCGCAGCATAGTTTGAGTCCGCGATCTAACTAGCCCGCAACACGCGGGCCGACCAGCCACCTCAGATCACTTGTTTTGGACAGACCTGCTAAGGAGTTTTTCCATGCGTAAGATTAAGACCATCGACGACATCACTAAAGACGGCAAAGTCGAGTTTGGCGAGGGCTACGAGTTTGTAAGCACCGCCGAGGAGGCCGACGCGATCCTGATGCGCTCGACCGACCTGCACGGCTACGAGCTGCCCGAGGGCATCCGCGCCATCGCCCGCTGCGGCGCCGGCGTCAACAACATCCCCGTCGAGGAGTACGCCAAGAAGGGCGTCGTCGTCTTTAACTCCCCCGGCGCCAACAGCAACGCCGTTAAGGAGCTCGTCCTAGGCATGCTGGTGCTCTCGAGCCGCGGCGTGGTGCAATCGATGAACTGGGTGCGCGACAACGCCGACGACCCCGAGATCCAGGTCGACGCCGAGAAGGCCAAGAAGGCCTTTGTGGGCCGCGAGCTCAAGGGCAAGCGCATCGGCGTCATCGGTCTGGGCAACGTAGGCTCCAAGGTCGCCAACGCCTGCGTCGATCTGGGCATGGACGTCTACGGCTATGATCCGTTCATTTCCGTCGAGCACGCGTGGGTGCTGAGCCGCGAGGTGCAGCGCGTGGGCACGCTCGAGGATCTCTGCCGCGGCTGCGACTACCTCACCGTACACGTGCCCAGCAAGGCCGACACCATCGGCATGATCAGCGCCGAGCAGATTAACCTGCTGGCACCCGACGCCGTGCTCATCAACTACGCACGCGAAACCATCATTGACGAGGACGCCGTCGACGCTGCCCTGCGCGAGGGCAAGCTGAGCTGGTTTAGCTGCGATTTTGCCACACCCAAGACCGTCAAGATGCCCAACACGTTTATCACCACGCACTCGGGCGCCGGCACTGGCGAGGCCGAGGCCAACTGCGCCGACATGGCCATCAGCGAGCTTAAGGATTACCTGGAGAACGGCAACATCGCGCACAGCGTCAACTACCCCGCCTGCAGCATGGGCAAGGCGCGCGCCGCGAGCCGCATCGCCTGCCTGCACGCCAACGTGCCCAACATGATCGGCCAGATCACGGCGATCCTGGCCAAGGACAACGCCAACGTGCAGCGTATGACCAACGAGTCCGCTGGCGAGAACGCCTACACCATGTTCGACACCGACGAGCACCTAGACAGCAGCACCATCGAGGCGCTCAAGCAGATTCCGTCGATGTATCGCGTGCGCGTAATCAAATAGCGCCGGCTGATCTGACGGGCAGTTCCCCATGTGGCCTGCCCGTCACTGACATTGAATGCCCGCGGGGGCGCCTTTCGCACGAGAGGCGCCCCCGTTTTTGTGAGCACTCTATTAAATGCACTGAGCCGCTTCTTGGCATACAATCTGTATGTTGACCTAACTATCTGTGAGGTTCCTATGGTTGATACAGATTTTGCCTGGCGGCTTACGCAAGGGCTCGTGCGGATCGACAGTTCCGACCCAGGTGCGTATGAGGGCGAGATTGAACGCTATATCAATGCGTTGGTTGAGGAACGGTTGGCGCAGCTGAGCCATCCGGTACTCGATGCCGTGCAGATTGCAGAGCTCGAAGTACTCCCCGGGCGCCGCAACCTTATGATTACCGTGCCGGGCGTGAGCAACGAGGCGCGACTCGTCTACATCTGCCACATGGATACCGTCACCCTGGGAGATGGCTGGGACGCGGACACGCCGCCGCTCGGGGCGACCATGCGGGACGATAAGCTCTATGGTCGCGGTGCGTGCGACATGAAGGGCGGTCTGGCCTGCGCCATTGCCGCACTGGTCCATACGCTCGAGCGCGTGGCGGCGGATGGCGCGCTGCCCCGCCGCGGCTTTTCGCTCATCTG
>CAJMOM010000160.1:0-3791 GCA_905215005.1 uncultured bacterium
GCCGACTCCCAGCGTATCGGTGCCGCAGATGACGGGCAGCAGGCCCTGCTGCGCCAAGCGCTCGACCAGCAGGCGATAGCGCGGCAACATGCCAGCATGGTGCACGCCGACGCCGCAGCCGAGCAAGCGCTTGAGGATCTTGCCAAAGGCCGTCGAGAAGCTCGTGCCCTTGGCCGCCTCCTTGATGGCCTCGCGCTGCTCCTTGCTGGCGATGCCAAAATTGGCGAGCGACTGTGCCGTCGCAAGGGCGGCATCCTGGCTAAAGTGCACGATATAGAGTGGGGCCTCGCCACGGCGCGTGGCGAGCTCGACCGTGCCCTCGAGGGAGGTCGTCACATAGTCGTAGCTCAGCGGAACAGGACGCGGGGCGTCGACAACCAGGTCGCAAGCAGCGCCGGTGTGCTCCTCGAGTGAGGCGGCGATGGCAGTGACATCGCCGAGCGTGGCGCTCATGAGCATAAACTGCGTGTGGGGCAGGGTGAGCAGCGGTACCTGCCAGGCCCAGCCGCGGTCGGGGTCGGTAAAGTAGTGGAACTCGTCCATGGCCACGCAGCCCACGTCGGCGCCCTCGCCCTCGCGCAGTGCATCGTTGGCAAGGATTTCGGCCGTGCAGCAGATGACGGGCGCCTTGGTATTGATATGCGTATCGCCGGTGATCATGCCGACGTTATCGCGGCCGAGCACCTGTACCAGATCGAAGAACTTTTCGCTGACCAAAGCCTTGATAGGGGCCGAGTAATAACAGCGCTTGCCCTGCGCCATGCCCATAAAGAGCATGCCCAGCGCGACGAGCGATTTACCCGATCCGGTCGGTGTTCCCAAAATGACGTGATCGCCGGCAGCCAGGTCCATGAGGGCCTCTTCTTGGTGATCCCACAGTTCAATGCCGCGATCGCTCGTCCATTCAAAGAAGCGTTCGAAGGCTTGATCGGCCGTGAGCCATGGCTCGGGCTCGCTACCGTCTTCGGGCTCCCACCAGGTGGGGGAGAGCGCGCCGAGCGAGCCAAACTCGGCTTCGGTTCCCGTGCCGCCCGAGAATGAGCTGGCGGCGCCGGCGCCGGAGACGGTGCTGGCGGAAGTATCTGTCGTGGTCTGTGCCATGTGGTTGCTTTCTCTCGCGATTGTCCGCCAACTATTATGGCGTAGCGGCGGCGCGGGGCGCCAGCGCGCGAGAAAATGCAGGAAATGGGCGTTCTGCCCAGCCGTTTGGTGCAGTCGCCAGCTAAGTGAGTAGACTTTTTGCAATGTCGCGAGCACATGGCTTTTGCGCAAGGGTTCTACCTGCGGTTTTATGTTTCGCCATGCAGGCTGTGCCTGGCTATTGCAAAAAAGTCTACTCACTTAGGTTTGAGGGCCGTTCGCTGGCGCTTATTTGCGCTTGCTTGCTGACGCCGCGACCATCAGAAGCCCCTAGGACTCTTGCGGCAGGCGCTTCTTGCCTTTGCGGGCGCGGTTTCTAAAGTTCTCGACGGCCTCTTCCATGCCCAGAGGCACATAGGTAAGCTCATCGAGGTTGTCGGGCAGGTAGCAGGCAAGGCTTTGCTCCTGCACGCGGCCCGCCGCAAGCTGTTCATCGTTGGGCTGCGCGCCGGGTGTGGCGCAAATGCCATAGACGATGGCGCCCATCTCGCGCGTGCGGCACTCGTACTCGGTCTCGGGGTGCTCGGGATGGTCGCGGCGGACGTCGTCGCTTACCCAAAGCGTATCGTAGCCGGCCGCGGCAAACTGTCCCAGGGCGTAATCGCGCAACGGCTTGCTGTCGGTGCGCAGTGTGACGGTAGCGCCGGCTGAAATGAGCGGGCGGTAGAGCATCAGATGGTCGACATGGACGAGTCGTTTTTTAGCGTACTTGGCCTTGGGCTGCGGCGTGGGAAAGTTAATGGTGATGGCATCGAGCTCGCCTGCGGCAAACAGCTGTGGCAGCGATGCGGCGCCTCGGGGCAGGACGAGTGCGTTGGTCAGTTCCTGCTCGCAGATTTTCTGCGCGGCATAGGCGATACAGATGGGCTCCTGGTCCATACCGATAAAGAGCGTGTTTGGCTCGTGGGCCGCGCGCTCTACAAGGTACGTTCCCTTGCCGCAGCCAAGATCCAGGTGAAGGTGTTCGAATGGCTTGCTGCCTGCGGGCGCACAGGCCCCGCGCCAATCTCCGGCATAGGCCTCGGGGTTCGTCTCAATCGCATCGGCGTAGCGCTCCAGGCGCTCCTCGAGCACAAAGTTCTTAGGCGTGCGAACGTGGACGGCTCCCATGAGGCTCCTTGGTCATAAGTATGGAACGTATTGCTGCGCGTTCCGTCAATGGGTTGAAAAAGGGGTGGGCATAGTTTGCCCGAAAGATGCGGTGCGGCTCGACGGCGAGTTGTCGGTGCCTACAGGCGCTTGAGAATCACATAGCGGTTGAGCTCTCCGCTGCGACCGTCGGCATGGAAGCGCTCAAGCTCGCGCACGGGGACCTCGCCGCTCTTGTAGAACGTACGGACGCCGCGCACCAGGTCGGTGATCTGCTGATCGTCAAAGTGGTGGCAATAGCGGTAGGCGTGGCGGTCGTTTTGCCAGCCAATGAGGTGGTCGCCGGCTTCAAACTGCGCGGAATCGTAGCCCTCAAAAGGCGGAGTGAGCTCGGCGCGGGCCTCGGCGCGAACAGCCTTGCGCGCCATGCGCTCGTCGTTCATAAACTCCCAAAAGCTGATGGCGATGATGCCGCCTGGGCGCGTCTGGCGCACCAGGGCGTCGAGCACGCGTACACGGTATTCGCACGACGGCACATGGTGCATAAAGCCAAAGCAGACCGAGATGTCGGCGAGCGGGGCGTCGAAAAGCACGTCGGGTGTCTCAGCGGGGTTGAGCTTCATGAGGGCATCGAGCACGTCGAGTTCCTGGAAGTGCAGGTTGGGAATGCGCAGCGCGTGGCCATGTGCATCGATGGCCAGGTCTTGACACGAGTCGACGCCATAGAACTCAAACGGGCAGCTGGCATCTGCCGAGGGGTTTGCGCCGTCGACGTCCTTGGCGGCAAGTGCGCCGCCGGCGGCAAAGTTCTCGAATCGCATATTGCCGCAGGCAAGATCGAAGACGCGGACGGGATGCTCGATCGTGGCGACGTCGAGCTGTTCGAGCGCGATGTCCATGGTACGCACCCAGCCGGGCCACGGGGCCTGCCGCGTATCGGAAAAGGAGGCGGAGTGCTCGCGATAGAACGTGTTGTTGAGCTGGATGAGCGATGAGGCGAAATCGCGGTTCACGGCGCGGAACTCCCTCCGTTGGCGGTGCGAAATAAACAGTACGACCATACTACCGTTAACGCCGCAACGGGGACAACCGAGCTGCGGGTCATTGCTTTGTTTGGACACATTTCCGCAGCTCATATGCACCCGCAACCGCCGGTTGTCAAAAATCTCACTAGAATAGGTGGCATGCTTTTGGCAGTGGCGGATAGATTTTTAACTGTGCAAGGCGCCTTAAGAACAAAAACGGTCCGGCGGCACGGCTGGCATCACATAGGAGGAACCATGAATGTAGAAACTGCGCAGCGGCTCGCTGACCTTCGTCGCAGCAAGGGTTTTAGCCAAGAGGGGCTGGCGCGAAAGCTGGGACTGTCGCGCCAGGCGGTCAGTAAATGGGAGCGTGCGGAGAGCTCGCCCGATACCGAGAACCTGATTTCGCTCGCCAAGCTCTATGGTGTGAGTCTGGACGAGCTGCTCAATCCGAGCGACGAGATTGAGGACGATATCGAGTTTGAGAACGAGGACCGCGCCCGTCAGCGCGAGGCCGAGGCGGCGGAACGTGCCCGC
>CAJMOM010000161.1:0-3729 GCA_905215005.1 uncultured bacterium
CGCGCATGGATGAGCTGGCGAGCATGCGCCGCAAGCTTGCCGGTGCCGTTGATCCCGACGCCCCCAAAGCGGCGTTGGAACCCTCGTTGGTGCCGTACTACAATCCGCTGTTCGCCGACCGCTTTAGCTGGGCGCTCGAGTTCCGCATCCGCTGCGGTTCGGTGTCCTACGTGGTCAAGGATATCGACGGCATGGCCGACGCCTATGTCCGAGGCGGCACCTTCTCGTACGGCAAAAAGCTCACATTCCTCCATGCGCCCGAGGCCTTTGACGAGGTTTCGGTGCGTCTGCTCGACCTTGTTGTGGCAACGGTTGTGTATCTGAGCGACATCACGAGTTCGTGTTCGGCGTCGTACGATTTTGCACGCAGCGGCTTTGTCGCCGAGCGCCAGTTGCCGCTGTCCGAGCATGACATCGTATACATGCTGGACTTGCTGCGTGGCCGGACCATTTCCTTTGAGCCCGCCTGGTCGCGGGGAACGACGACGCATCGCACCTATGACGTGGCGGTTGAACTGTCTCCAGAAGGGGAGGACGAGGCACCGTCTAAGCGCCCACCGCTCCTTGCCGCCAAAATCGCGCCGGCGGCTGGTGGCAGCTACGATCTGCGCCTGCCGGCCGATGCATACTGCTTTGCTTCGGGCGACGTTGCCTATCTGGTCGACACCCGCCGTGCGCGCCGCACCGATGTGGCGTTTGCCCAGCATGCGGCGCCGTTCCTATCGCGCTTGCTGCCCTGCCGCACGCCGGTCCATATCGCTGCCGACCAGGTGGGGGAGTTCTGTCGTATGGCGCTGCCCATTTTGCGCGACTACACCGACCTTACCGCGCCCGCTGCGCTCGATACCGTGGCGCCCGAGCCGAGCTTTGCCATGGCGATCGGCGTCGACGATGGGCTCGTGACCTGCAAAATTACGGTTACCTACGGCGACTGGTCGGCAGATCTCTTTAGCCTGGGCGCTCCGGGCAGCCCCTTCGAAGAGCAGCGCCCGGGCGTGCCGCCGCGCGACGAGGTGGCAGAGTTTCGCGTTATGGATACGGCGGCCCTGTATTTCGACTTTTACGAGGGCGGCCTGGCGTTTGAGGAACGTGATGACGAGAGCCTGTTCCGCTTGCTGACCGAGGGCCTGTCTGCCCTGTCCGAGCTGGGCGAGGTCATGCTCAGCGACCGCCTGCGCCAGATTTCGGTCCGCCCTGCGCCCAAGCTTTCGGTGCGTGCGACTGTCAAGAGTAACCTGCTCGACGTCGAACTGGGCGCGAGCGGACTTTCGGCGGCAGACCTTGCCATCTATCTGGACTCCTACAAGCGTCACCAGACGTTTGCGCGTCTCACGTCGGGCGACATCGTACGCCTGGACGAGGGGGCGCGCGCTGCGTTTGGCCTTGCCGAGGATCTGGGGGTCGATGCTGTCGACTTGCTCGACGGCGTGTCGCTCCCCGCGTCGAGTACCCTGTTCGTTGACAGCATGCTTGCGCGCACGCCCGCGCTCGAAGCCGATCGCGACGCTGCATTCCGTCGTACCGTCGAGCGCTTGGATACGCTCGGCAAGATGGACTTTACGGTGCCGGTCTCGCTCAAGGCCACACTGCGCGGCTATCAGGTCGACGGCTACCAGTGGCTCGGCTCGCTCGAGCACCTGGGCCTCGGCGGCATCTTGGCCGACGATATGGGCTTGGGCAAAACGCTGCAGATGATCGCGCATATCCTGGCGCGCGTGGAAGCGGGGGACGCTAAGCCCACGCTTGTGGTGTGCCCAGCGTCGCTTGTGTACAACTGGACCGCCGAGCTGGAGCGCTTTGCCCCGTCGCTCGATGTGTGCGCCATTGTGGGCGCCAAGGCCCAGCGTCGCGTGCAGATCGCCGGCGTGGCCGAGCATAACGTGGTCGTGACGTCGTATGACCTTATGCGGCGCGATATCGACGAGTACGTCGAGCAGGACTTTGCCCGCGTGGTGCTCGATGAGGCCCAGTACATTAAAAACCCGCTCACGCAGGTGGCGCGCGCCGCAAAGCGCCTGCCTGCCGGCGTGCGCTTTGCCCTGACGGGCACGCCCATCGAAAACCGCTTGTCCGAGCTCTGGAGCATCTTCGACTTTTTGATGCCGGGCCTGCTTGGCACGCGCGAGTCGTTTGCCAAGCGCTTCGAAAGCCCGGTCGAGCACGCCGAGGGGGACAGCGCCGCTCGCCTGCAGGCGCTCGTGTCGCCGTTTGTGCTGCGCCGTGTCAAGGAAGACGTGGTGGCCGATCTGCCCGAAAAGATCGAGGACACTGTCGTGGCTCAGCTCACCGGCGAGCAGCGCAAGCTGTACCTGGCAAACCAGGACCGCATCGCCCAGCAGGTGCAGCACCGCGAGGCATCCGAGTTTAAGAAAGACAAACTCAAGGTGCTCGCCGAGCTCACCAAGCTGCGCCAGATCTGCTGCGACCCGCGTCTACACTACGAGGATTACAAGGCGGGGAGCGCCAAGCTCGATACGTGCATGGAGCTCGTGCACGGCGCACTCGACGGCGGGCATCGCATCCTGTTGTTCAGCCAGTTTACGGGTATGCTCGATATCATCGGTAAACGCTTGGCCAAGGAGGACATCGCCTTCCTTAAGCTCACGGGCGCTTCGTCTAAGGAGAGTCGCGCCAAGATGGTCGCGCAGTTCCAAGCGGGCGAGGTGCCGGTCTTTTTGATTTCGCTCAAGGCGGGCGGCGTGGGCCTTAACCTGACGGCGGCCGACGTGGTCATTCACTACGACCCGTGGTGGAACGTGGCCGCGCAGGACCAGGCGACTGACCGCGCACATCGTATTGGCCAGATGCATACCGTGACCGTGTACAAGCTCATCGCCAAGGACACGATCGAGGAACGCATTATGCAGATGCAGGAGTCCAAGCGCGACCTGGTCAACAGCGTGCTCGGCGGCGACGGTATCTCGTCGGCGCTGTTTACCCGCGAAGATGTTTTGGCGCTGCTGGGCGGCGACGGGCGCTAACCCGCTCGGGTGGGGCCGCCAGGGCGGATGCACACGCTGCCCCATCGTCCCTGCCCGTTATGTGTTCATTTGCCATGCCGTGGATGGTTCGCCTGCCTTTGGGCATAAGAACCATCGAGAACATTGGCACATCAGCAAAGGAGAACATCATGGCGAAATTCTTTAAGGACCCCGACGGTAAGCTCATTGCCGCCCTTGGCGACGACGTTGCGACCCCTGCCGGCTGCACGGAGCTGACCGCGAACACCGAGGACGCGGCGCACGAAAAGCACGTGCCGGTCGTTGAGAGCGAGCGCGACGGTCACGTGATCCGCGCACGCGTGGGCTCGGTCGAGCATCCCAGCCTGCCCGAGCACTACATCGAGTGGATTGCCCTTGAGGCCGAGGGCCGTCTGGAGGTCCATTACCTTGAGCCCGGCATGAAGCCCGCGACGTTTTTTGCCGGTGGCTCTAAGACCGGTACCGTCTATGCCTATTGCAACCTGCACGGGCTGTGGTCCGCGACGTTCTAGGAGCGCGCTCCCGCTCGGGGTATCATAGCTAGCATATGCACATGCGAGCGCCGACTGCATCATGCGGCCGGCGCTTTTACTACGACAACGATGGTTTACGACGGAAAGGGCTGAGCCATGAAGCTCGCACTTGCACAGATCGATATGCGCCTGGGTGATATTGAGGGTATCTGCGGTCGCATCGAGGACCAGGCGCGCCTGGCCCACGAGCGCGGTGCGCGCGTGCTGTGCGTCCC
>CAJMOM010000162.1:0-3681 GCA_905215005.1 uncultured bacterium
TTTTACGCCCAGGTCGAAATCGATGATGTCGTATTTCTTGGCCAGCTCCCAGTGCGGCAGCGCCTCGGCCGGCAGCGGCGTGTAGTTCTCCACGAGTTTCACCACCAGATTGTCCTCGGCCGAGGTTCCTTCGGGAACGATCTCGGCGGGGAAGTTGGGCAGCAGTACGATCTCGGCCTGCAAGGCGTCGGCCGTCTGCTTCATCTCGGTGGCAAACTGCGGCATAAAGCGCAGCGCGATACCCATAATCATGCCGAGCTCGTGCGCAGGAAGTCCCACACGCGCAAACGGTGCGAGCAGACGCTCAAAGCCCGCGGTGAGGTCGAGCGTGGGCGTGGTGAGCGTAATGGCGCTCATGCCGGCCATCATCAAGCTCAGGCGGCACGCCATAAAGGCGGCGGAATGCAGCGAGCCCTCGCTTATCTGCAGAAAGCCGAGCTGCCACAGAATGCGCCCACTCTGGTCGGAAAACAGGTTGAGCACCGCAACCACCGCGACGATCGCCAGCAGCGGCGCCATCGATGACAGGACACGACGAGCCGGCACCCGGGACACGGTATAGATCAGGACAACGAAGATTGCGACCGGGACCAGTCCGCGGAAGCTGCTGACTGTGAGCGTCGTGATCAGAAACACAAAGCCCAAGAGCAACTTGGTTCGCGGGTCCAGGCGGTGGATCGCACTATCGCCGGGATAGTAGCTGCCAAACGAAAACGCCTCCATTAGCAGCCCTCCTCTCGCGCGACCGTCTTGGATTTAGCAATGTCCGCGACGTTAGAAGGACCGTCCGAGCGACCGATAAGCAGGTCCACCAACTCGTCGGCCAACGACTCAACCGTATAGAGCCCGCCGCGACGCAGCGGCACGCCCGCCTCCGTAAGCGCCAGCGCCATACGCTGGGCGGCGGGAACGCCCAAGCCGATCGACTTGAGCTCATCGGCATGCGCAAACACCTGCGCGGGGGTTCCCTCGGCAAACACCGCACCTTCGTTCATTACGACGATACGGTCGCAGCAATTGGCCAGGTCATCCATGCTGTGCGAAACCATGACAACGGTCAGGCCCTCGCGATGGAGTCGATCGATAAGCTCAAGGAAATCCCTGCGCGCAGCCGGATCGAGCCCCGCCATGGGCTCATCGAGCACCAGGACTTCAGGCTCCATGGCGAGTACGCCGGCGAATGCCACACGCCGTTGCTGACCGCCCGAAAGCTCAAAGGGACTCTTGTCGCCTATCGCGGCAAGGTCGAGGCCCACGCGTGAGAGCGATGACTCGACACGACAGTCGACTTCATCTTGCGGCAAGCCAAGGTTATGCGGACCAAACGCCACGTCCTGCGCCACGGTTTCGGCAAACAGCTGACGCTCAGGATACTGAAACACCACGCCGACCTTGGCCTTAACCGCAGCGGCGTCTTTCTTGTTTGATAGGTCGAGCCCCAGCGCGCAAATGCTTCCCTCCTGCGGACGGATCAGCCCGTTGAGATGCTGGACCAGCGTCGACTTACCCGAACCAGTATGACCTGCCAAGCCCAGGAACTCGCCGCGACGCACCGTCAGCGATACATCGCGCAGCGCCCACGGGCTGCTGGGGTCGTTTCCCCAGAGAGCCTGTTTGCTCGATTTGCCCGCAGTGGCCGAGCGCTTATGCCAGCGGCGGCGCTCGCGCGGACTGAGCGAATAACTGTACGAAACATGGGATAGCTCTATGACGGGCTCCGACGCGTTCCCCTCGTTGCCTACCGGAACAGTGCCGTCAGCGATTTCCAACTGGGATGCGGAAGACTGCCCCGCGGTGCCTGCCCCACTTCGCTCGGCATAAGCCTGCGCAATCTCGGCGACCATATCCGTCTCACGTACCTGCGCGCAAACAGGCACGCCCTTCGCACGAAGTGCCCTACCTAGACAGCACGACACCGGCATATCCAAGTTGAGCTGCGCAAGTTCGTCCGCCCGCGTCAAGATTTCCTCGGGCTTACCGAGCATGGCAACGCGCCCCGCCCGAAACACCGCGACACGATCGGCCTCGGCGGCCTCTTCCATAAAGTGCGTAATCATCACGATGGTCATGCCGCGATCGTGCAACGCGCGGCAAGCCTTCATGAGGCCCTTGCGCCCACGCGGATCAAGCATCGAGGAAGCCTCATCCAAAATGAGAACGCGCGGCTCCATGGCGAGCACGCCGGCAAGCGCCACGCGCTGCTTTTGGCCACCCGAAAGCGCGTGGGTCTCGTGGCGCTCAAAGCCCACCAGGCCCACACCCTTCAGCGCCTCGCGTACGCGCTGCGCAATTTGCGCCGATGGCACGCCAAGGTTTTCGGGACCGAACGCAACGTCATCTTCGACAAGCGTTGCCACCAGCTGATCATCGGGATTCTGGAATACCATGCCCGCGGTCGAACGAATGTCGTAGACCAGCTCGGGGTCGGACGCATCCATGCCGTTAATGCGTACCGTGCCCGCATCGGGCTGCAGCAGCGCATTCAGATGCTTGGCAAACGTCGACTTGCCCGAACCATTGCCACCGAGGATGCAGAAAAACTCGCCGTCCTCGATATTCAGATCGACGCCGCCGAGCGCCGGTACGGCACCGTCATAGCTAAAGGAAACGCCCCGGCACTCAATCATGCGCGGCCTTTGACCTGGTCCTTTTTAGGCGTGATGAGGTTGGAGACCGCTTTATACACCGCCAGCGTCAACACCGAGTTAAGCACGGTCTTGATAAGGTTGAACGGCAGCACGGCAGGAATCATGAGCGGGGCGATCACATCGACCGAGCCATACCAGAACCAAACGCCAATGGTAAGGTTTGCGACCATAGACAGCGCCGTAGCGGCAATGACGCCGAGCACCAGGCCAATCACGGCACCCTTATAGGTGTGCATCTTCTGGTAAACGGTAGCCGCGGGCAGAATGTAGCCCAGCGTGGCAACCAGGTTCATAAGCGCGCCGACCCAGTCACCCGTGGTGAGCGCATGGATAACGATCGCCATGGCGGCAACAGCAGTGCCGGCGCCAGGACCATACGCAAAACCGCACACCATCGCCGGCACCAGCGACGGGTCATACGTCAAAAACGGCGCCGAAGGAAGGATGGGCAGCTGCACGTACATAAACAGGGCGCCCAAGGCGCACATCAACGCCATGGTAACGAGCTGTTTGGTGCTCCACCTATTCGTGTTCTCAAAATGGATATGCTGCGACTGTTCAGACATAAGATCACCTGCCTCTTTCATCCGGACTCTAACCGTTGGTACTGGGATCTCACCAGTTCAGCCGGCATGCGAACCAACACACGCACGGGTCGCGGACTCATCGGCTCGGTCGCAGGCACTTCGCCTGCGCCACGGCACCCCTTTGGCACCGCCCGATTTACCGCCAGTGGGGAATTCCACCCCGCCCTGAAACAGCAATTGCAAGTGTAGCACGAGAGGGTATTCGTGCAAGTATGCTGAGGCTAATTTATGGCGGGAGGGGAACGCTCCAGAAATGCGACCGGGACAAGTTAACGCGATAACCACGTTCTCCGTCCACGCCAAAGTAACGCGCCTTTCGCGGCAAAGCCGCGAAACAGCGACCGGGACACGTATCCCCATCAGCCACGATCTCCGCCCACGCCGACCTCAAGGCCGTAAACGCAGGGGATCCGGGGGCGGGGCGGGGGCTTCTCTCCGGAACATTC
>CAJMOM010000163.1:0-3634 GCA_905215005.1 uncultured bacterium
CGGCTGCGGTCTTTAACCCGCGCGAGGCCTTTGGCTCGCACAGCGACAGCGACCACGTCTACAACACGCCGCGCGCGTGGTACATGCAGCGCTGTCTCAACCCCAGCGACGTGTGGGATGGCCCCGACGCCGACTACACGCCCGAGAGCGACGATATCCCCTGGAGCCGCGTGCCCGAGCGCAAGGTGACCATCGAGGACATCAAGTACGTACTCTCGAGCCACTACCAGGGCACGGAGTACGATTGCTACGGTAGCAAGGGCACGCCCGCTACGCGTGGCGCCTATCGCCCCATCGGCATCAACCGCAACAGCCAGCTCGCCGTGTTGCAGCTGCGTCCCTATGCGCAGCCGGCCTATCGCGCCGTGCAGTGGATGGCGTTTGGCTCCAACTCGTTTAACGCGCTGGTCCCGCTGTACGCCAACGTCGAGACCATGCCCGAGTACTATGCCGACACGCAGGCTCGCGTGACGTCCGAAAACTTCTACTGGGCCAACCGCCTGATCGGTGCCCTGGCCGACGTCCGTTTCCATGAGTGCGGCCGCGCCGTGGAGGATTACCAGGAGAAGGTCGGTGGCATGGGCCACAAGCAGATCCATGACGTCGATGCTGCCGTAGCCGCTCTGCCCGAGGCCGAGGTGTCTGCCGAGCTTGCACGCGCCAACGAGGAGTTTGCCGAGCGTGTTCGCGTAGAGACCGATGCTCTACTGGGCAAGGTGCTCTACACCACGAGCTGCGCCATGAAGAACTCTTTTGCGATGAACGACAACGTGAGGTAAGGGTTTCCCGTCGATCGAATAGCGCTAAAACGCTTTGTCGCTTTCGCTCAATCTTGGGTACAAGAACGCCAATGCAGTTGTTTGTGATTGGAGACAACCATGGTTATGAAACTCGATCAGCTTGTTAACGGCGCCATTAACGTGGGCTTTGGCGCTGCCGCCGTTGCTGTCGAAGGCGGCAAGAAGGTCCTCGACGACCTTAACACCAAGGGCGAGCAGGTCCGCAAGGACACCGCCACCCCCGATATCGCCCGCAGCGTGTCCGACATGTTCGAGCAGGCCGGCGGTACCATCTCCGATCTGACCGAGCGCTTGGGCATGCAGGGCGAGACCGCGGCCCAGCGCGTGCTCGACGAGCTCATCCTTGCCCGCGTCCGCGTTATGACCGCCCCCGAGCGCACGGCCTTCCTGGCCCATGTGCGCGACATCGTCGATTCGGTCGAGGACAACGTGACCTCGGTGCCCGTCGAGTCCGTTGAGCCCGACGATGCGAAGGATACCGAAGAGGCCGAGTAGCAGCGCAGATGGCAGATTCCACCACCGATTACAACAATCTAGATCCTCTGGGTGACGAGGCGGCGGTTGTCGATGAGGTCGATGCCGCCGTCTCGGGCGCTCGCAAGAAGCCGCGCGCTGTCGATATGGTGCCCGAAGAGCCCGACGCGATGGCGCCGGACGAGGAATACCAGCTCACGCCGGCGGGTCGTCGCGAACGCATTGGGCAGATCGTTCGCCTGGTCAAAAAGTACCGCGTGTGGGATAACCTCACGCCGGTTCGTTTGCGCCGCCTGCTCGAGGAACTCGGCCCCATGTTCGTCAAGATGGGGCAGATTTTGGCCAACCGGTCCGAGATTCTGCCGCAGCGCTTTTGCGACGAGCTGCGTCGTCTGCGCTCCGACGTGGAGCCGGTGCCGTACGAGGTCGTACTCAGCTGTCTGGAAGAAGAATACGGCCTGCGCCTGGGGGAGATGTTCGATGCGATCGACCCCAATCCGCTCGGTAGCGCATCGCTCGCGCAGGTGCACCGCGCTCGTCTGGTGACGGGCGAGGACGTGGCCGTCAAGGTGCAGCGCCCCGGTGCGCAGCAGGTTATGGCACAGGACATCGATATCATCCGCTCGGTGGTGCGTATCGTTTCCAAGTTCGTCAACACCGATCAATTCGTTGACCTGCACGGCGTAGTCGAGGAGTTGTGGACCTCGTTTCGCGAGGAGACCAACTTTTTGGCCGAGGCCAAAAACCTCAACGACTTCTACGAGTTCCATAAGAGCGTTCATGGCGTGACGTGCCCTAAATCCTATCTGGACCTGTGCACCGAGCACGTGGTGGTTATGGACTACGTCGACGGCATTTCGATCGCCGATCCTGAACGCTTGGTGGCCGAGGGCTATGACTTGGAAAAGATCGGTGCCGCGATTGTCGAGGACTACTCGACGCAGGTGCTCGACGACGGCTTTTTCCATGCCGACCCGCATGCGGGAAACATCATCCTCAAAGACGGCATCGTTTACTTTATCGACTTGGGCATGGTCGGACGCATGTCGAGCCACGACCGCGGTATCGTCAAGGACATGATTTTCGCCGTGGCCGAGGGTGACGTGCCCAAGCTCAAGGATTCGCTCATGCGCTTTGCCGTGACGCGTGGCGATTCGGCCGAGCTCGATCATTCGGCCTTTTTGTCCGATTTGGACTTTATCGTGGCTGACTTTGCGGGCCTTGACCTGAAGGATCTGGATATCGGCGAGTTTTTGACCTCGCTGTTAAACCTGGCGCGCAAAAACGATGTTGAGCTGCCGAGCGTGGTAACGATGTTCGCTCGCGGCATGGTGACGCTCGAGGGTTTGCTGACCGAGTATATGCCCAACGTCAACATGATCCAAATCATCCAGACGCACATCAAAAACGAAAAAAGCACCTATGCGCGCGTGCGTGATATGGGACGCGATCTTGCCGCGAGCAGCTATCGCGCGGCAAAAGGCTCGCTCGAGGCGGCCGAGTATTTGGGCTTGGCTTCGCGTATGCTCACGCGCGGCCAGCTTAAGGTGAACACGCAGATCATGAGCAGCGATAAGGCGCTGCGACAGCTGGGCGGAATTATCGACCGCATGTCGATGGCTATCGTTATCGCCGGCCTGTTTATCGGTTCGTCGGTGGTGTACTACGCGCGCATCGAGCCGGTTGTGTTTGGTATCCCAGTCATTGGCTTTATGGGCTACGTGAGCGCGCTGGTGCTGGCGCTTATGCTGGGCCGCAATATCTGGCTCAACAGTCACGGCGGCAAGCACTAGAGGCTGCGACCGTCACCGCATTTTCCTATCGCAAACAATAGCTTTTACCTTGGGCTTCGCCTGCGCGCGAGGCCCTTTTTGCGTGATACCATATCGACGGTAATAATCGATGGCCTAGATGGTGGTGCGGAGACGCACGAATGCGCGGTTTTCCTGCGCGTTTGGGAGAATCGGGGTGCAAGTCCCCGGCTGTACCAGTAACCGTAATTCCTCTTGGCTCGGGATGTTCGCGTCGCAGATCGGACGGCGCGCCTGAGCCGTTAAGGTTAAGTCGGATCGCCTCCCATCTTGCATGCTGCTGCGGCGTATGCCGCCGGTGTGCATAGGGCTCTGGAGGGAAGGGGGACCCCGATGGGGGGACTCGAGCGCAACATGCGCGATGACGTGGGGCAGTCTCAAGGCGACGCTCCAAGTACAGACAATAGGGGACAAATGGATATGTTTGAGGACGAGCGCGAGCGCGCCTCGTTGCATCGCCGTGGCGCGATTGCACGCGGTGTAGCCAAGCGCTGCCTGGTGGCATTCCTGGCCTTCGCGATGGCCTTTGGCACCACGCCGGCTCAGCTG
>CAJMOM010000164.1:0-3622 GCA_905215005.1 uncultured bacterium
TCGCGGCCTCCCCCTTTTTTGCGTTTACGGGGCGTAAATGACTCTATTACACCAGACGATCTTATTGTTTTTGGTATTGAGCTTTTATTTAAAGAAAATAAATCGAATAACAAGGGCAACTGCTATGGCCACAATGATCAAAAGCAGGATTGTCAGTCGATGCTGCTTGCGTCGTTTACTTGACGAAACGAAGATTGATTTTCCCTGTTTTGGCGTTTCGAGATAGCGAGCCGAATGCGTCAAGGTTTGCTTTGGTCGAGGACCTCTTTGTTGATTGGCAGCGGATGCTTTCAGTGGCTCCTCACTAGCTGCGCTGTTTTTAGATAATGGTGCGTCTTTCAGATATACAGGGTCTCCCGAGGCGACGCCCATATGTTTACGTCCCGTTTGGGCATCCTCGAGTGTTTGATATCGATTTCTCGTCACATACTCGGGCTCCGGATCATTAATGGGCTCTTGCGAGATGTGGGGGCGATGGAACCGTGGCGGCTGCGTGGAAGTATCTTCCCCCTGCGTCGGCATAAATATTTTGTTCTGGTTTTGGTCGTCCATGATGCCCTTTAGCTCGTTACCAACAACGTGTACGCGCTCATTGTAAGCCCCTTGTTATTTGTAGCTGCGAACATACTTGTTATTTAAGCTCTGGTTCAAAGAACCTTAACCTTATTAAAACCTGAGTCATACACACTTAGATATGCTTATAGTACTGGACTCAAAAAACTTTATATCAAAATGTATATATACGAATTGGGTGGGCATATATATGAGCGTCAAAAGAAGTCCCAGTCACCTAGAAGATGGCTCGGCAGTCCTAAAAGGAGTGGTAAACATGGCAAGCATGGTTCCTTATCGTTCGGTTTTTGGCGTTCGTCCTTCTGCTAGCTCGCTGTTCGATCTGTTTGATGATATGACCGACCTTGCAAACAACTCGATTGCTTCCAAGGCGTTTCCCGTTGACGTTGAGGATAAGGGCGACGGCTATGAGGTCAAGGCCTATCTGACCGGTGTCGCCAAGGACGATATCGATGTCGAGCTCAATGAGGGCCGTCTGTCCATTAGCGTGAATGTCGAGGAAGACGAGGAGAACGAGGGCAAGAACTTCCTGCAGAAGGAGTTCAGCTCGTACAGCGCGACGCGTGGCGTGTATCTAAAGGACGCTTCGAGCGAGGGCCTCTCGGCTAAGTACGCTGACGGCATCCTGACCGTTACGGTTCCCAAGATCGTCGAGAAGAAGAACGTTACGAAGATCTCCATCGACTAACTTCGTTGGTGTTCTGCGCTATGAAAAGACAGCAAAAGGGGGCTGGGAAGCGATTCTCGGCCCCTTTTGCTGTCTAGGACAGTCTATTGAATGGTTGCCGGCTGATACTGACTCGCAGGGCGTATCGAGAGTTTTCGCGATCCTTGGAGAAGGGTTGCGGAGCTGCCGACCTCGTCATCCAGGGTTGCGGCCAGAGCTTTGGCATAGCTTTTGACGGTAAGGCTCGGACGATTGTTATCTTGGCTGATATGCATGGCAATGAGCTGTTCGGTGCGATCGGTAACAAGTTCGCGCGCGGCTTCGGCGGCTTGGCCATTAGAGAGGTGTCCCCTTGCAGACAGGATGCGCTCCTGAAGAAAGCGGGGATATTCTCCCTCGCGCAGCATGGTCACATCATGGTTGCTCTCGAGCGCGAGGACTCGACAATCTTTGAGGGTGTTCATGGCTTGGCTCGATAGCTCTCCGGTGTCGGTGGCAAAGCCGATGGAATCATCGAGGGCGTCGAATCGATAACCGACTGGATTGATGACATCGTGTGATGTTGAGTAGGTTTGCACGTGGATGCCGGCAATGGATAGGGCGTCGCCGGGATCGAATTCCTCGACAGGCAGATGCGAAAGATTTTCTTTGTTCGAAAGAGTGCCCCTGCTGGCAAAGAGGGGGCCGTGCCAGTGCTTGCACCAGACATCGAGGCCCTTGATGTGATCGCTATGCTCATGAGTAATGAGAAGAGCCGAGACGTTGTCTGCCGAGAGCCCCAGTTCTGCCATGCGCTTTAATGTCTCGCGGCGAGACAGTCCGTCATCGACCATAATGAGCCCCTGCGGGCCCTCGATGAGTGCGCAGTTGCCTTTAGAGCCACTGCCGAGGATATGAAGGTGCAGACGAGACATAAGATTCCAAAGGATACAATGGGTGCGGACGAATAGAGGAGGAAGCAAATGCCTACGGTATCTCAGCATTATGGACACCATGCCGTGCCTGGGGCAGTCGATGAGACCCGGACGAGGCAGCAGGCTGCTCCTGTCGTGCTCATGGTATCAGGCGGCGCGGACTCGACGGCACTGCTTCTTATGGCGTGCACATCAAAGCTGGATATCCAAGACGGACGCGGTGTTGCCCCCATTGCTCGCGAGCGCCTGCATGTGCTGCATGTAAACCATCATCTGCGCGGCAAGGCGTCCGATGGCGACGAGGCCTTTGTGCGTGAGCTCTGCGCGAAATATGGTTTACCGCTGTGCGTGGAGCACGCTTATTTTGATGGGGAGTCGGGCAATATTGAGGCGGCTGCGCGCGAGGTACGTTATGCAGCGGCGCGAAGGTATGTTCGCGAGCTCTGCGCCCAGACGGGGGCACCGCGAACGGCGGCTCGTATCTGCACCGCGCACACCTCTTCGGATCGCGCGGAAACGTTTTTGATGAACGCGATTAAGGGTTCGGGGCCCGCTGGCCTATCGAGCATTCCTCGCCGGAGGAATATCGTGGTGCGTCCCTTGCTCGACCTAACTCATGGCGAGCTCGTGGGCTATCTACAGGTACATGGTCAGCCGTGGCGTGAAGACGAGAGCAATGAGGATATCTCGTATCTGCGAAACTACGTGCGCCATCGAGTGATGCCGGTGGTGGCGCAGCGCAACGCGAGCGTCTGCAAGACGATTGGCGCCGCCTGCGAGATCTTAGGCGATGAGGACGCGTTTTTGTCTCAGCTTTCGGCACAGGCGTTTCGAAGCTGCCTGCGTAAGGAGGCGGCGGGCGCGCTGGTGCTCGATGCCAGGCGCCTTGCTGCGGCCGAGGTGGTAATCGCGCGGCGCATCGTGCGACTGGCGATTAAGCGCATCGATCCGGACGCTCGTCCAGAGATGCGACATGTGGAGCGAGTCCTTTCCTGCGTTGCCGAGGGCGCCGGCTCGGTCACGCTTCCGGCGGGGATTGACGCACGCATTGAGTTTGGCATGCTGGCGTTCAAGGCGCCGGCGGCTCGCGAGGGCCTGGTCGCGGACTGGGTTACCGTACCCGGTCGTTTGCCGTTGGGCGGGGGACGTATACTGGTCACAGAACCGATGGCCGTTGAGCCGGGATGCGATATCGTGCGCCGCGCCCGTGAGCTTGCAGCTGCCGGGGAAGTGACAGCTTTGGTAGACGCGGCTGCCCTGGGTTTTGCCGACAGCGATAGTGAGCGGATCCTGGCGGGCTCGCGTGGCGAGATCCCTGCAGAGGCGCGATTGGCGCGCCTGTGGGTGGACGGTCCTGTACCGGGAGACGTGATGTGCCCGTTAGGGATGAGTGGTCGAAGCAAGAAAGTATCCGACTTGCTAGGTGAGGCTCGCATTCCCGTTTCCGAGCGCGCCGGCGTGCCCATGG
>CAJMOM010000165.1:0-3600 GCA_905215005.1 uncultured bacterium
CGACAAACATAACCAAGCCCCACCGGACAACCTACCAACCAGATTCTTTTCAGCCCAGGCCCCTGTGTACCGCGCGTCGAAGATCTTCAAATTCAAATAAACTGACAATCGATTCTTATAGCAGAGGCCCCTTGGCCTTTAGTTTGATACAAGTTCCGCACGAGCCGGAAAGCACTTAATGTGCTTTCCGTGCGAGCAGGACTGTTCGCAGTAGCAAACTAAAGGCCAAGGGGCCCAGTCAACCTATCAGCAGCGATTACTCAGCAGCTAGTTGAATTTGAAGATCTTTGAGGCAAGACGGTATAGGCCGAGTGTGGTTTTGTCTCCGGCCCGTCCGCGCAGATTGGTGAAGAAGCCGACCACGCCGTAGCGGGCACGACGATACATGCGCTCGTCGTAGGCCTTCAAATCATTCCACAGCGTCTTTAGGCGCTCGTCGGCGCAATCTTCCTCGGAAAGCTTGGTGAGCACCGAGCAGATCGCCATCATCATGGTGAAATAGCCCATCATGTACGAACGCAGACGCGAGGACTCAACGTCCTGGTAAAGGTGGAACGATTCCATCATGATGCGCGTTACGCGGAACTGCTGACCCAGGCGCTTGACCATTGTGGCCTCATTGACGCTCTGGCCCTCGCGACCGATAAAGTAGCGATAGAGGTCGATGTCGGCGTAGTACATGGTCTTGCAGCGCGGCAGCGGCACATATGCGTAGATATTATCCACGTAGAACGTGTGAGCCGGCATAGGCAGATTGGACTCGCGCAGCACATCGGTGCGATAGCACAAGCTGTGCATGAGCAGATTCTGATCGGGACGGAAGTGCCCGATCTGGTCCCAAGAGAAAATCTTTTTGCGCGGCAGGGCAAACTTGTAGCCAATAGCGGTATGCGTGCCCTCGTAAACCTTCTCGTACACGTAGTTCGAGATAAACAGGTCGACGCGCTGGTCGCGCTCCTCAAAGCCACGTAGAATCGACAGCATGGTCGAAAGAGCCGCACCGTCGAGCCAGTCGTCCGAGTCGACAACCTTGTAGTAGGTGCCCTGCGCCTCGCGCAGACCCGAAAGGACGGCAATACCGTGGCCGCCGTTCTCCTGGTGCACCGCGCGGATGATACCGGGATAACGGGCCTCCCACTCGTCGGCCTTGGCGGCCGTCTCGTCCTTGGAGCCGTCGTCCACCACGATAATCTCGATATCGGTGGCATAATTGCTTCCCTCCAAGATGGAGGTGATGCAATGGTCCATGTCCTTGGCGGCGTTATACGAGGGAATACCGAATGTTATGACTTTATGCATGGCAGGCGATAATCTCATCCGAAAGATCGAGGGCGGAGTTGGTCACGGCGTCCATATCGTAGTAACGATACTCGGCCAGACGACCCACCGGGTGGAAGTTCGTCAGGTTCTGGACGCGCTCAAGATAGCGCTCATAGAGCTCACGGTTCTCGGGCTCCAGGATAGCGTAGTACGGCGTCTCGCCCGAGCCGGGCGTATAGGCCTTGGAGTACTCCTTCATGATGGTGGTCTTGCCGGGCAGGACCTGACCGGTCATGTTCTTGAACTCGGTGATGCGCGTATAGTCCTCGCTCGTGGTGTAGTTGACGGTGCCCACAGGCTGGAACTGGTCCATATCGAGCGTCTCGAACTTCATATCGAGCGTGCGGTACGGTAGCGCGCCCAGGTCGAGGTTGAACAGCTCGTCGAGTGGACCGGTGTAGACGATCTCGCCGCCGTAGACCTTGCCGTCGATCTTGACGGTGGTCTCATCGATCTCAAAAAGATCGCGGGCGTCCACGTCGCAGAACACATCAATCAGATCGTGGTCGAGCATGTGCTCAAACAGCGCGGTATAGCCGTCCTGCGGCATGCCCTGGAAAGGAGCCTGCGGGAAGTAGCGATCGTCATCGCCCACAAAGACGGGGACGCGGCCGGTGATCGAGGGGTCGATCTGATCGGGCGTCTGGCCCCACTGCTTCATGGTGTAATGCAAAAAGACGTTCTCGTAGACGTAATCGGCGACCTCGGCAAGATCCGGGTCGTTCTTCTTGCGCAGCTCCATGATGGGCACCTTGACGTCCTTGCCAAAGGTCTCCACGAGCTTCTGATACAGTTCCTCGCCGCGCTCATCGCCAAAGGCAAGCTTAAGGCTCGCATGGTTAAAGGGCACGGGCATAAGGGTACCGTTGATGTTGGCGAGCACCTTGTGCTGGTAGTCCGTCCACTTGGTAAAGCGCGACAGGAAGTTATGCACGCGCTCGTTAAAGGTATGGTAGATGTGCGGACCATACTCGTGGACCAGGATTCCCGCCTCGTCAGTGCAGTCGAAGGCATTGCCCGCAATGTGGCTACGGCGTTCCAAAACGGCAACACGATAGCCGATAGTTTCGGCAAGACGGCGGGCGCAAACGGCACCGGCATAACCGGCGCCGACAACGATCATGTCGTACGCACCGGCATTAAAGCCTTCAGGCAGGCCTGAGGTAATCTGCATCGATACTCCTTGTCAAAAGCCACGGGCTCGTTAGCTGGGCTTTTCTCGAACATTCTTCGAGACATATTTATCAGAGCGATTATAGCGCTAATGCGTCCTATAATGAGCTTGCCACACAAGGAAAGCTCAAGCACCGCGGCGTACATAATTGAAAGGTAAACCCGCTAGCAGCGGGTTTATTCGTGAACAGCCGGGCGCCTGGAGCTTAGCAAAACGCTTGTAAGGAGTAACATGAGCGATTTCCTAAACCGTATGAAGTCTGCCGCCAAGGCCGACCTTAAGACCATCGTCCTGCCCGAGGGCGAGGACCCGCGCACCATCGTCGCGGCAAACAAAATCATCGAGGAGGGCCTGGCAAAGCTCGTCATCCTGGGCAACCCTGACGAGATCGACGTTCCCGGCGCCACCGTCATCGACCCGCGCAACGCCGAGAAGCACGAGGAGTACGCGCAGAAGTTTGCCGAGCTCCGCGCCAAGAAGGGTGTCACCATCGAGCAGGCTCGCGCCCAGGTGATGGACGCCACCTACTTTGGCACCATGATGGTCAAGATGGGCGACGCCGACGGCCTGGTCTCCGGCGCCTGCCACTCCACGGCCGACACCCTGCGCCCCGCGCTTCAGATCCTCAAGACCGCCCCGGGCACCAAGCTGGTCTCGGCCTTCTTCGTGATGTGCACCGACACCCCGCAGTTCGGCACCGACGGCACGCTGATCTTCGCCGACTGCGGCCTCAACATCAACCCGTCCTCCGATGAGCTCTCCGAGATCGCCATCGCCTCGGCCCACTCCTGGTCCACTTTCATGGGCAATGTTGAGCCGCACGTGGCCATGCTTTCCTACTCCACCATGGGCTCCGCCGGTGGCGAGGTCGCCAAGAAGGTCCAGGAGGCCGTGAAGTTCTGCCACGAGAAGGCTCCCGAGCTCGCCATCGACGGCGACCTGCAGCTCGATGCCGCTATCGTCCCCACCGTCGCCCAGCTCAAGGCTCCCGGCTCCTCCGTTGCCGGCAAGGCCAACGTGCTCGTGTTCCCCGACCTCGAGGCCGGCAACATCGGCTACAAGCTGGTCCAGCGCTTCGCCGGCGCTGACGCCTACGGCCCCATCCT
>CAJMOM010000166.1:0-3562 GCA_905215005.1 uncultured bacterium
GTCGAGCGCACGGGCAAGGCGCCCCGTCGTGCACCGGGCCTGGGCGACTTTGCCATCGCGGCTCAGGATGCCGTGATCGCCGCGCAAAACGCCGTGGTTGCCGCCGAGGCCCTGGGCCTGGGGAGCTGCTATATCGGTGATATCGTCGAGAATGCCGAGGAAGTTGCCGAGCTGCTCGATCTGCCGCCCTATACCATGCCGCTGTCGATGCTCATCATCGGCACGCCCCGTAAGGAGCGCCCGGCCATTGCACATCCTGTGGTGAACCTGGTGCACGAGGAGCGCTACTGCCGTGCGGACGACGCGACTATGGATGCGCAGGTGGCCGAGATGGACGCGATGTTCCGTCCGCATGCCCGCGAGGTGGGGGAGCGCGTGGTGGATATCTACACCCGCAAGCACACGAGCCCCTTTATGGCCGAGATGAGCCGTTCCATGGAGTGGTGGTTCAAAAACTGGCTCGGCAAGTAACGAATGCGGCGATGTGACAAAGGGACAGTCCCTTTGTCACATTCCATATCGCCGAGGTGGCCTAAAGGCCGTATAAATGTTTATCTAGCTGGGAAAACAGTGCCATTCAAACATGGGCCGATTACCTATAATTCCTTCGAACATTAAAGTTGGGAGGAAACCGGCTTATGGAACAAAAGGCCAAGGAGGCAGCCTCGCACGCTGCGATTCCTGTGAGCATCTCGGCGATGCTCGTCACGCTGGGCGTGGTGTACGGCGATATCGGCACCAGCCCTATGTATGTAACCAAGGCGCTCGTTGCCGGCAACGGCGGCATCGGAAGTGTGACGGAGGAGTTCGTGCTTGGCGCGCTCTCCCTTGTCGTGTGGACGGTCACGCTGCTGACCACCATCAAGTATGTGCTCATCTCGCTGCGCGCCGATAACCATGGTGAGGGCGGCATCTTTGCCCTGTACAGTCTGGTCAAGCGCTGCGGCAAGTGGCTTATCATCCCCGCCATGCTGGGTGGCGCCGCACTGCTCGCCGACGGCATCCTGACACCTGCCGTTACCGTTACCACGGCCATCGAGGGCCTGCGCACCATCCCGGCGGTCCATGCCGTGCTGGGCGATGACCAGGGCCGCGTCGTTGCCATTACGCTCGCCATCATCATCGTGCTCTTCTTGGTACAGCGCATCGGTACGGCCAAGATCGGTCACGCCTTTGGCCCCATCATGACGTTGTGGTTCCTGTTCCTGGGCGGCACGGGTCTGTTCTTTGTCTTCCAGCACCCCGCCGTGCTGCTGTGCCTCAACCCGGTGCGCGGCATCGCCTTTTTGCTGAGCCCCAACAACCACGCGGGCATCATGATTCTGGGCAGCTGCTTCCTCGCCACCACCGGTGCCGAGGCGCTCTACTCCGACATGGGCCACGTCGGCCGCGGCAACATCTACGCTACCTGGCCGTTCGTTAAGTGCTGCCTGCTGCTTTCCTATATGGGCCAGGGCGCTTGGCTTATGAACAACGCCGCCAACCCCGAGCTCATGGGCATTGCCGACCTCAACCCGTTCTACCAGATGCTCGCCCCGGGTCTGCGTCCCTTTGCCGTCGGCCTTTCCACCGTCGCGGCCATCATTGCCTCGCAGGCGCTCATCACCGGCGCGTTTTCGCTGGTGTCCGAGGCCAGCCGTCTGGACCTCATGCCGCACATGCAGGTCTTCTACCCTGCCGAGACCAAGGGCCAGCTCTACATCCCCATGGTCAACAACGTCATGCTTGTCGGCTGCGTCATCGTGGTGCTGCTGTTCCAGAACTCGGCGCATATGGAAGCCGCCTACGGCCTTGCCATTACGCTGACTATGATGTGCACCACGCTGCTGCTCTTCTTCTACCTGCACGAGGAGCGCAAGCTCAAGGTTGCTCCGTGGATCTTCGCGGCCTTCTTCCTTTTGCTCGAAGGCTTCTTCTTCGTGAGCTCGCTCACCAAGTTCTTCCACGGCGGCTACTTCACCATCCTCATGGCCGCGCTCATCATGGGCATTATGGTGTGCTGGTACAACGGCACGGCGGTCGAGCAGCGCCAGTTTACGCTGCTGCCGCTGCGCAGCTACCTGCCGCAGCTCAAGCGCCTGCGCGATGACGATCGCTACGAGCGTCTGAGCGACAACATCGTGTACCTGACCAAGGACACCCATACCGACTACATCGACCGTGATATCGTCTACTCGATCTTGGACAAGCATCCCAAGCGCGCTCGCGCCTGGTGGTTTGTGAATGTCGAGACCATGGACGAACCGCACACCTTTGCCTATTCGGTCGAGACGTTCGGCACCGACTACGTGTTCCGCGTGCATCTGTACCTGGGCTACAAGATCAACCAGCGCGTCAATGCCTACCTGCGTCAGGTCGTTCAGGACCTGGCTGCCACCGGCGAGCTGCCGGCGCAGACGCATGACTACTCGGTTTACAAAGATCCGGGTAACATCGGTACGTTCAAGTTCGTCCTGATCCGTAAGCTTCTGGCGCCCGAAAGCGATGTGGAGCCGAGCGAGCGTACGGCCATCACGCTCAAGTACATCATCCGCCGCGCTGCCGGCACGCCTGCACGCTGGTACGGCCTGGAGAACTCCAACGTGAGCTTTGAGTACGTGCCGCTGTTCACCAAGTTCAAGGCCGTGAACAAGATGCAGCGCCTGGCCCCCAACGAGCGGCCGTAGACGTCGGCGGCTACACGGAGTTGGTTTTTGATGGATAAGCATGAGGCCGGGGAGGTAAACATGGATACAAAGGCGCTCGATGGCCGTGAGGCGGTGGTCGAAATGGTGCGTGAGGCGCGCGCCGACGCCGCCGAAGATCGGTTCTTTACGAATCGTGCCAACATGGACATGGCCGACCGCGTGATCTCGATCGTGGCGCTGGTATTTGGAGCGGTGTGCGTGTGTGCCCTGCTCGCGCACGTGCTGTTTGTCTAGCGACCGCAGGCTGCAAAGGCTTTACACTTGGAACCACCACAAGGGAAACCACCACAAAGGTGCCTGTCCCTTGTGGTGGTTTTTGTTTTTGAGAGAGGGGCGGGGCACTGATGGACGTCCGTACGGACGGCGATATTGCCGATAGCTTTTGGTGGCGGCGCACAACGCTGACGCGCCGCACTCCTCTGTATGACGCCTGCGTATCGGCGGGGCTGCTGGTCGCGGCGACGATTGTGGGCGCGCTGCTCGACCATCCGGGTCTCGCGCCGAGCATCATGATCGTCTATGTGTTCGCCGTTCAGCTGTGCGCATTCTTTACCTGGAGTCGCCTGTATTGCTTGCTGAGCTCGGCTGCCGCCGTGGCGCTCTACAACTTCTTGTTTGTCGACCCGCGCTACTCGCTGTCGCTTATCGACCGCGGCTATCCCGGCATGTTCTTCATCATGTTCGTGGTCTCGCTTGTGTCGAGCTCGATTGCGTTGGCTCTGCGCCGCGCCTTGGCACAGGCTGCCGCCAGCGACCGCCGCACGCATATGGTGCTCGAGACCAACCGCATGCTGCAGCGGTGCGCCGACGAGCAGCAGATCGTTCACGCCATGGCAACGCAGCTGGCGCGTCTTTCGGGCTGTCCGGTCGTGTGG
>CAJMOM010000167.1:0-3527 GCA_905215005.1 uncultured bacterium
ACGGCGGGGGTGTAGACGCGGGCGAAGCGCGTGATGAAGTTCTCGGTGTGCGCCTTCTTTTCGCTGGCATTCTCCACGAGCTCCAGGACGCGTGCGACGGTGGACTCGCCAAAGGGCTTGGTGGTGCGTACGTGGATGAGGCCCGTCATGTTGATGCAACCGCTGATAATATCGTCGCCAGACTTGGCGGGGCGGGGGACTGACTCGCCCGTGAGGGCGGCGGTGTCGAGCTGGGTTTCGCCTTCGACGATGACGCCGTCGATGGGCACGCGCTCGCCCGGCTTGACCACGATCACGGTGCCGACGGCGATGTCATCGGGGAAGACCTGTTCGAGTGTGCCGTCGGCTTGCTCGACGTTAGCGTAGTCGGGCGCGATGTCCATCATGGCGCTGATCGACTTGCGGCTCTTGCCCACGGCGTATGCCTGGAACAGCTCGCCGACCTGGTAGAACAGCATGACGGCGGCGCCTTCGGCCATGTGCGGGTCGGTATCGGGGAAGAGCACCATGGCAAACGCGCCGATGGTCGCGACTGCCATAAGGAAGCTCTCATCGAAGGCCTTGCCGCGGCGGATGTTATTGAATGCCTTTTGCAGCACGTCGTAGCCGGCAATCAAAAACGGTATGAGGAACAGCATAAAGCTGGCGTAGATGTCGCCCGGGGTACCGAATGCGGCGGTGAGGGTGCCGAACTCATCGAGGGCGTACACCACGGCAAAAATGCCCAGCGCTACCAGGATGCGGTTGCGCTTATGCTCGAGTGACTCTTTCTTCTTGCGCTTCTTTTTTTTCTTCTTGGGGTCGGCGGTGGCCATGACTCGTATCCTCCCATTTGAATGTATGAACACTCGCTCATATAATTTCGCGAGCAAAGGCCGCGGCAAGCGCGGCCTTGCAGGTTGGCGTAAGCTTGGGCTAGAGAATGATCTCGCAGTCCGGCTCGGCGTCGGCCGTGAACTCCACGACGCGGTCAAGGACCTTGTCGAACTCGGCGTCGTCGGCCTCGAGCGTCAACTTCTGGGTCATAAAGTTGACCGAAACGGACTTGACGCCCTCGAGCTTGGCCAGCTCGTCCTGAAGCTCACGCGCGCAGTTGGCGCAGTCGATTTCGTCGAGCTTAAACTGCTTTTTCATGGTGGGTTCCTTTCTCTGTATTTGCGGCTTGGGTGCAGGCCGCGCTGGTACCGTGGTTGGTTGCTATTCGCAGATGTGGCTCATGCCTTGGTTGAGCATGGTGTAGACGTGGTCGTCGGCGAGCGAGTAGAGGATATTGCGCCCGTCGCGCCGGAATTTAACCAGGTGCGACTGCTTGAGTGTGCGCAGCTGGTGCGATACTGCCGACTGCGAGGTTTCGGTCGCTTCGGCGATGTCTGCCACGCAGAGCTCGCGGCCCATGAGGGCATAGAGGATCTTGATGCGCGTGGTGTCGCTGAAGACCTTGAACAGGTCGGCGAGGTCGTAGAGAAGCTCCTCGTCGGGGAGGTCCTCGGGCGAGCAGGTGGTGGGGATCGCGGGTTCGGTGGCCTCGATGTCGGGTTTCGTTTCACCAACGCGGATGCTCATTGCAATATCCTTTCATATGAACATGCGCTCATATAACTTGCTTCCGATTATATGGGCGCATGTTCACATGTCAATAACGTTCAGGTAATTCGTCGTACAAAATGATGGGGGATAGTGGACGAGATCCCGGCCTAAGCGGTTTTGATAAGCGATGCTGGGGTGGGTGCCCCTGCGCCGTGCAAAAATTGGAGTATTCTGCAACAATAGGGGGTCTGTTAACTTATTACAGGCCAAATAATGCAGTTCAAGAGTTATCTTAGAGCGTTAAACCGATGAGTTCTTCCTCAAATGTTGCCAAACGTTGCCGTTCTATAGCGATTTTGCTTCTTACTTGAATCAACTTGTGGGTGCTGGAGGGCCGGCCCTGCTGAATACTCGCAATTTTGCACATCGCTAGGGTACCCACCTTGTTAGCCAGTCTAGCTTCCGGCCCCGAAGATCCTGCCCTCGGGCGCGAGGCTGCTTGTTTGGGCAAATGATGGGCTGTCGGATTCGACAGTCTGCATGTCATCGATTGTCGGAACTTCATTAATTGTCGGGTCATCCAGCGTGATGCCTTCGAGTGTTGCTTTTTCGAGGTCGATTCGTTGATGCTCTTCGGAATCCTGGCGAAGCTGCTTCTGAATTCGCTTTTTCTCTTCTATAAACCTTCTGAGCACAAACTGTCTCAGGTCCTCTTGCATGATTTGAAAGTCTTTTGGCAGACGCGAGGGGCGTATGCCCTCTTTTCGTTGGATCGCCTCCATGACCCTAACGAAAGCGCTGGCATGCATAAAGGAATAACGGCTGACGGTGATGATTCCGTACCCCATGGACGCAAGTGCATTCTTGCGCTCCTCATCGATGGCGCGGTCTTCTTCCGCGTCATGATAAAAACCGTTGTATTCAATGTCTGTGCGAGATTTCTTTAGATACGCATCCATAAAGAACTTTTTGCGTCTCGTGAGATTCTTTGCGGCAGCGGTGACCTGCACCTCGTAATCGGTCTCAATTCCCCTAATACCAAGCCCTCCTTCGCTTTTGGGCAGCGTTAGCATCATGACAAAGGCCGTTTCCATAGGAGACCGGCATCCGTCGCGCACACATTGGATCGCCTTTCGGGCAAGAGCCAGACCGTCGCATCTGGTAATGGAATTAAAGAACTGCTTTAACCTCTCGGTCGAGGTGAGCGCGAAACGCTCGGTATAGGAGGTGGAAGAGTCGGTTCCAAGGGAATAAGCGCCGCACAGTTCAAAGTAGTACTCCACTAGTTCGCGAAAAGAAAGATAGGTGGCAGCCTGAAGCGCGCAAAGCTCAACGCCAACAACGAAGATGCCATCTTTGAGCTCTATAAAGCGTGAGTTCGAGAATCGTTTTGAAGAAACGTGGCATTGACAGTTCATTGCATAGCGCGCATTCCTGCGATCAAACACCATCACCTCGAGGGAATCATTTGCGTCGAGGGAAACATCATTTTTGGTGAGCCATTCTGCGGCTGCGTCAAGGAGCGTTCCGGTGGGACATGATCCGTAAATCGCGGCAGGGTTACAGGACTCGATGCCTTTCGCAGACACCGAATGCGCGGCCTGGTAGACCGCTTTTGCAGTGGTATGTGACAATACGATACTCATGGTATATATCGTGTCAGCTAATGCCGTGTTGATGGCGCTGAGTGGAAAAGCCGTTTTAGAGGTCTAACCAAATGCTGTCCAAAAGCTTGACGCAATTATGGGTTGGTATGCCATAAATAAACGTTTTCGCAGCTCGGCTATAGCATAGAAATACTCAATTGCTGCACATTTGATATCGATGCATCACCATCCGACAACGAATTACGTGTCGGGAATTGGCCGAAATCGTTCAAAATGAGGGTTCAGAATTTGTGATGGCAGATCTATCTGTGGAACGTAGGGCGGCCCCGCTGCGGGGTTTCCCGCTGCGGGGCCGCTCGTGAGCAGGGCCATGCCTGTCGCAGGCGTTTCTAC
>CAJMOM010000168.1:0-3459 GCA_905215005.1 uncultured bacterium
CTGGGGATGCTTGCGGCCGCCGGTGGGCGGAACGCTTGCCACCGTGCCCTCAAGAATCTTAAGCAGCGCCTGCTGAACACCCTCGCCCGAGACATCGCGGGTAATAGAGAGGTTCTCGGCCTTGCGGGCAATCTTGTCAATCTCGTCCACGTAGATAATGCCCACCTGAGCGCGCTCAATATCGCCATCGGCAGCATTGATGAGCTTGAGCAGAATGTTCTCCACGTCCTCGCCCACGTAACCGGCCTCGGTGAGCGCAGTGGCGTCGGCAATGGCAAACGGCACCTCGAGGATGCGGGCGAGCGTCTGGGCCAACAGGGTCTTACCGGTACCGGTGGGACCGAGCAGCAGGATGTTGGACTTGGCGAGCTCTACCTCGTCCATATCGTCATCGAACTGCGAGCCCATGCCGTCATCAAAGGCAGACACCGCAGCGCCGCCCTCGATTACGCGGCGATAGTGGTTGTACACGGCAACCGACATGGCGCGCTTGGCGTCCTCCTGGCCCATGACATAAGCCGAAAGCTCGTCATAGATCTCGTGCGGCGTCGGCACGTGCGTGATGACCTGGCGATCGTCCTCGAGCTCAAAGCCCTCGGTCTCGGGGTCCACGGCGGGCTGAGATGCAGCCTGGCCGTGGTCGTTGAGAAAGCCCGGCAGCTTGCCGTTGCGGGCGGCGTCCATAAAGTCCGAAGCCAGCGACTCCTCCAAAATCTCGGAGCAGGCGGCAACGCACTCGTCGCAGATAAAGATGTTGGTCGGACCCTTTACAAGGCGGCGAACCTGCCCCTGCTCTTTTCCGCAGAAGGAGCAGCGGATGGGGTTGCCGTTCTCGTCAAAGTTGTCCTGCATGTTTCCTGCCATCTTAGGCGTCCTTCGCGGCGAGATCGCGCGAGGTGACGATACGGTCGATCAGACCGTAGTCGAGGGCCTCGGCAGCGGTCAGGTAGTTGTCGCGCTCGGTATCGGCCTGAACCTTCTCGATGGGCTGGCCCGAGGCGTCGGACAGGATCTGGTTGAGCTCGCGGCGAGTCTTCTTGATCTCCTCGGCAACAATCTCAATCTCGGTCTGCTGGCCCTGGGCACCGCCGCTGGGCTGGTGAATCATGACCTTGGAGTGCGGCAGGCAGAAGCGCTTGCCCTTGGCGCCAGCCGAAAGCAGCACGGCGGCCATAGACGCGGCCATACCAACACAAATGGTGGAGACCTGCGGCTTAATGAAGTTCATGGTGTCCAGAATCGCCAGACCGGAGTAGACCTCGCCACCGGGAGAATTGATGTAGAGCGAGATATCCTTCTCGGCATCCTGGCTCTCAAGATGCAGCAGCTGGGCAACGACCAGGTTGGCGCTGACGGAGTTGATCTCCTCGCCCAAGAAGATGATGCGGTCGTTGAGCAGGCGCGAATAGATATCGTAGCTGCGCTCGCCGCGCGGCGTCTGCTCGATAACGTATGGCACGAGGGCGGAATCGAACTTGGCGATCATACGCATCTCCATTTCTCTCTTGCGGACCAAATTGGTTCTAGATAAACGTACGGTGCCCGCATGCTATGCATTGGCTGGCACCGTACTAAGCAACCGGATAACCGGTGTATAACTTTACCCCATCACGGGCGCACGCATGCGCTCGCGGGCAAGGTGGCGAGAATTACTCGGCGTCCTTGGCGGTCTCGTCGACCTCGGTCACCTTGGCGTTCTCGACCAGGTGGTCGACGGCCTTGGAGCGACGGATGGACTCGCGGACGGCAGGCATGCGGCCATCGGCGATGAACTCGGCCTTGGAAGCCTCGACGTCCTTGACGCCGGCCTTCTCGAACTCGGCGTTGATGTCGTCCTCGGTGACCTCAATCTTGAGCTCACGGGCGAGGGCGTCCAGAGCCAGGGACTCACGGGCAACGTCGTTGGCCTGCTTGTGCAGGTCGCCGATGAACTGCTCCATGGTCAGGCCGGAAGCGGGCAGCCAGGTGTCCAGCGTCATGCCGCGGGCAGCGAGGTTGGACAGGAAGTTCTGGCCAAGCTCCTCAAAGACGGACTGCTCGTAGTCGGCGTCCATCTCGTCGAGCTGCAGACGCTCGGCGAGGGCGGCCACGCAACGGTTCTCCTTCTCGGCCGGGAGGCGGGAAGCCTTGTCCTGCTCGATCTCGAGCTTGATGGCGTCGCGCATAGCGTCGATGCTGTCGAAGCCAAAGTCGGACTTGACGAGCTCGTCGGTGAGCTCGGGGGTGTTGCGGACCTTGATGCCCTTGACGGTGACCTCGACGGTGTGGGTCTCGGCCTCCTCGCCCTCCTCGACCTCGTCGGTCCAGGTGACGGTCTTGACGTCGTCAACGTTAGCGCCGATCAGGGCCTCGTTGAACTCGGCGGGGTTGCTGTCGCTACCGGCGATGAACATGCGGCCCTCGGCGGCAAAGTTGTCGGCGTTCTCGACGGCCTTGAGGTCGACGGTCACATAGTCGTCAGCCTCGACGGCGCGACCCTCGACGTCCTCGAAGGTGGCACGGTAGTTGAGGAGCATCTCGACCTGGTTGTTGATCTCGGACTCGGTGACCTCCGCGGGAGGCATCTCGATCTCGACAGCGTCAAAGGAGGAGAGCTCGGCAGCAGGACGCAGGGAGAACTCGACGGTGTAGGTGTAGTCCTCGTGATCCTTGGCGAGGTCGAGCTCCTTGTAGTCACCGTTCTTCGTGGGAACGATGTCCAGCTCGTTGAGGACGGCGGGCTCATTGGCGGCGATCAGGTCGTTGGTGGCCTGAGCGAGGGTAGCCTCGGCGCCAAGAGCAGAGTCGATGACCGGACGGGGAGCCTTACCGGCGCGGAAGCCCGGGAAGCGGTACTTCTTGGCGGTGTCCTTGTAGGCCTTCTTGATCGCGGCGTCGACGTCAGCGGCCGGGATGGTGACCGTAGCGGTGAGCTTGGCGTCCTTGACGTCAGAAGCGGTGATGTTCAACACGTTCCTCCTCATACTGCCCAGCTTATCTGAGGTGCTGGTACCTTTATGCAACAAAGTGTCGCGACGGCCGGGGCCGACGCAGGTGCGATGGTGCGGGCGAAAGGACTCGAACCTTCACGGGAATCCCACCAGAACCTAAATCTGGCGCGTCTACCAATTCCGCCACGCCCGCATGAGCGCACAGACTAGGAATGATAGCAGATACGAACGGCAAGCGCACGCACACCTTTTACATGCTCACGACCTCACCACGAGTACGCATCGGATCCCCCGCCGCCCCATCGAAGTTGCGGTGGAATAGGGACTGTTTTGGAGGACTGGAGCCCCAAACAGTCCCTATTCCACCGCAACTTCGGCGGGACTCGGCAGCCTGGCGATGCTGGCCATGCACCGGAAAGCGTGTCCCGGTTTGGGGCCTCGGAATGGGATGTAATTTCCGCTATAGCCATCAACCGGAAACTGCAACCCGTTTTGAGCCCCTATTCCGGGATGCACTTTCCGCCGAGGG
>CAJMOM010000169.1:0-3434 GCA_905215005.1 uncultured bacterium
TTCCTGCTGCGACCCGCTCTGCCGCCGCGCCGTCCGCGTCAGCATGGGTACGGTGTTCCAGGTGCCCTGGACACGCATTGGCAGCGAGGCGCGCGTATGGCCGCATGATGGGCTGGCGGCGTTACACGATGCCGGCTTTTCGTGTGCCGCTATGGCGTTGACGGATGATTCGGTGTCGTTGGACGATCCCGCGCTGCAGGAGATTGACCGCCTGGCAATCTTTATGGGCACCGAGGGTGCTGGCTTGGGCGCCAAGACCATTGCAGGCTGTGATCGCGCCGTGCGTATTCCGATGGCGCATGGGGTCGATTCGCTCAACGTGGCCGCGGCAAGTGCTGTCGCCTTTTGGCAGCTGTGCCCGCATGTGAGCAACGAGTACCACTACCAGCCGGGTTTGTATCACTAGGCAGATATTTCGCACCGGGCTCTGGTTTGTGGCGTTTCGGCCGATATCGGTCGGTGCTAAGCTGGCATTGGCTTTGGTCTTAAATTGCCGTTTTGTTGTATGACGTACGCTAGTGGGGAGGGCGTGTGGCTAAGAAATCTACGGCTATCGATGTAACGCAGGGTGTCATTTGGCAACAGCTGCTGTCGCTGTGCGTCCCTATCTTCTTTAGTTCGTTCTTTCAGCAGGCATACACGCTTATCGGTACCTATATCGTCGGTCAGTTTGGCGGCAAGCTCGCGCTGGGTGGCATTCAGGCCACGATGGTGCTTACGGAGCTCTGCATTGGGTTTTGCGTCGGTGTGGGTGCTGGATGTGCCGTTATTACCGGTCAGTTTTTTGGTCAGCACGATGACGAGCGCCTGAGCCGATCGGTCCATACGGCCATGACGCTCGCGCTGGTGGGCGGTATCGTTTTCTCGATTCTTGGCATAGTTTTCGTTGAGCCCATGCTGGTGCTTATGAACACGCCGCATGAACTATTGGCCGAGGGCGTGGCCTATGCTCGTTGCTATTTTGCCGCTATGGTTGCGGCGCTGCTGCTCAATATGGGAACGGCATTGCTGCGCGCCGTGGGCGACACGCGCGGGCCTGCTGTGATCATCGCCTCCGGCTGCCTTGTTAATGCGGTGCTGGATGTCATCTTCGTTGCCGTGCTTCATATGGAGGCTCTGGGCTGCGGCATCGCGGTGGCGCTGACCATTTGCTCCAACGCCACGATGATCGTGATTCGTATGATGCACGCACCGGGTGCGTGGCGGCTTTCACTGTCCAAACTCGGCATTGATCCTGCTATTTGTAAGAGCATGATCTCGTGTGGTCTGCCGCTTGGCTTTCAGTCTGCTGCGTATTCGATTTCCAACGTTTTGATTCAGGTGTCGGTCAACTCGTTTGGTGCCGATGTCACCACGGCTTGGGGTCTTTCGGGCCGCTTGGATGGCATTGTCTGGATGGTTACCGAGGCGCTTGGCGTATCGATTACCACGTTCTCGGCACAGAACTTTGGCGCGCGCAACTACGAGCGCATGCGCAAGGGCTACCATACGTCGCTCGTGCTGTCGTTTATGCTCATTGGTGGCCTGTCTGCCGTGCTGCTGGTATTCTCGGGTCCGCTGTCTCGTCTGTTTGTCGACGATGCTTCGATCTCGGCGTACACCACGACCATCCTCCATTTTATTGCGCCGTTCTATGCGATTTTCTCGATCATCGAGAACGCCTCGGGTTCCATTCGCGGCGCCGGCGTGAGCTTGCAGCCCATGCTGCTCACGATTTTTGGCACCGTCGTGCTCAGGGTGATCTGGGTGTTTGCGATCATGCCCTTCGATCCGTCGCTCGAGCATCTACTGCTGGTCTACCCCGTAACCTGGGTAATCACCGCCATGATGTTCACCGTCTACCATCACAGCGGCAACTGGCTCGGCCGCGCCACCGCCTAGCCATTCGGGACGTCCCCAATGGCTAGTATTCGATGCCTTGGCGGGCTAGGAGTCCTTCGTCGAAGTAGTGTTTGATGGGGCGCATTTCGGTGACAAGGTCGGCGAGGTTCGCGAGGGGCAGCAAGCCCCGGCCGGTGAGCACGAGCTCCGTGGTGGCGGGCTTTATCGCGATCAGCGCTTCGACATCCTCGCGCGTCACGAAGCCGCGGCGCATGGCCTCGCCGAGTTCATCCAAAATCAGAACGTCGACCTGTGATATCTGCTCGCATGCGAGCTCCATGATCTGCGCGGCGCAAGCCTCGGGTGTGTCGCGGTCGGCTTGTACGATGCGTAGCCCTAAACGAGGTGCTGCATCATGTTCGGCGCAGTGCAGCTTCTTGGCAAACTGAAGCATGAGCACGTTAAGTCCATAGCCCGTGGCACGCAGCGCGAGCCCCAGCGCAGCCGTCGTCTTGCCCTTGCCGTCGCCCGTATAGATTTGAACCTTGCCGACTTCCAGTGATGCCATCTCTGTCTTTTCGTGCCCGGCGTCGGTTTATCGCCGTCCGGGTTGGGTATTCTAGAAAACATTATCAACCCCAGTAGATGGAGTTCAAGCAGATGGAGATGGATGACAACAAGCGTAGACGGAATATGATCCTCTACGTGCTCATCGCCTTCGTCGTCTACCTCGTGCTCTCGACCGTTCTGTTCCCCAACATCGGTCACACGCAGCAGATTACGAAGACCGATTACTCGACGTTTGTCAAAGCGCTCGATAAGAAGAGTGTCGACAAGGTCGAGTACAACACGGACGATTACTCGATTTATTACACCAAGAAGGGCGAGGACGAGAACATCGCCTATAAGACGACCGGTGTGCCGAACGATGCGGGCTTTACCGATCGCGTGCTTGAGTCTGGCGCTTCGCTGGAGTCGGTCGTTCCCGATAAAAACTCGGGTTTGATGACCTACTACCTGCTTACGCTCATCCTTCCCATGGCGATTTTCTTCCTGATCGGCTGGTGGCTCAACCGCCGCATGAAGAAGGCCATGGGTGATGACGGTCCTTCGATGAACTTTGGCGGCGGTGGCTTTGGCGGCGGTGGACTGGGCAAGTCCGGCGCGCGCGTGATCGCCTCCAAGGACGTGGGCGTGACCTTTAAGGATGTCGCCGGCCAGGAAGAGGCCAAGGAGTCCCTCAAGGAGGTCGTCGACTTTCTGGAGAAGCCCCAGCGCTACGAGGAGATTGGCGCCAAGCTGCCGCGCGGTGCTCTCCTTGTTGGCCCTCCGGGTACCGGTAAGACCCTGCTAGCCAAGGCTGTTGCCGGCGAGGCTGGTGTTCCGTTCTTTAGCATTTCGGGTTCTGAGTTCGTCGAGATGTTCGTCGGCCGTGGCGCCGCCAAGGTGCGCGACCTGTTTAAGCAGGCCAAGGAAAAGGCCCCCTGTATCGTATTCATTGACGAGATCGATACCATCGGTAAAAAGCGTGACGGAAGCGGCATGGGCGGAAACGATGAGCGTGAGCAGACCTTAAACCAGCTGCTTACAGAGATGGACGGATTCGACGGACG
>CAJMOM010000170.1:0-3406 GCA_905215005.1 uncultured bacterium
GTCGAGCCGTTACGCGGTTTGGTAAAACCGCGTAACTCTTAGTAGTCCAGCTTCCACATGTAGCGGCGCGTCATGTAATCCTTGTGGGTGACGGCAGAGAGGGCGCGCATGTAGACGTTGTTGAGGATCGGGGCGAAGATCAGGTGGTTGAAGTACTCGCTCACGCTGTCCTTGATGTCGTTGAGGCCGAGCTCCTTGGCGTCGAGCTGATAGACGCGCTCGCCACCGTACTGGTTGACGAAGCGGATGCCGCGCTCGTCGTTGCAGCGGCTGCGGCCGACGCTGATGAGCTGGAACAGCGAGGTACGCTTGTCCAGGATCTCGAAGGGGCCGTGGAAGAAGTCGCAGGTGTTGATGGTGCAGGAGTCGATCTGCAGCATCTCCTGCACGTTGCAGATGCTAAAGACGTAGGCGGCACCAAAGAGCGGGCCCTGGGCCATGACGTTGATGCAGGGCTTGTCGGCGTTTTGCTCGGCCCACTTGGCGGCGAGCGGACGGGTGTACTCGACGGCCTTGCGATAGATGGGGTCAACCAGGTCGAAGGCGGCCATAGCGGTCTCATACTCGGCATAGCCCTCGGTCTGCTGCGTAAGCTCCATGGCGATCATGGTCACGACGGCGGAGTTGGTACGGCCCATGCAAGACTCGTCGACGGCCAGGCTGTCATACTGAATCTTGTAGTCGCAGACCTCGGTGAGGCCAGACTCGTCGACATAGATGGCGATGGTGCTGGCGCCGTGGTCCTTGGCGACCTGGGCGGCGACGATGGTCTCCTTGGTGCCGCGCATGGACACGACGACGGCCAGGGTGTTCTCGTTGACATAGGCGGGCGTGGCGTGCACGAACTCATTGCTGGTGTAGCTGGAGCTCACGACCTGCGTGGCCTCGTGCTCCATAAAGTACTGGGCAGGATAGTTGCCGCCGTTGGATCCGCCGGCGCCAATCCACACGACGCGCTTGATGCCGCCCTTGTCTGCCTTGTCGGCCAAAACCTGGGAGACGACGTCCTTAACCTGTTCCTGAGTAGTCATCGTGCATCAGCCTTTCTTCTCGTTTGATGCTCATCACAGGCATACAAGTTACATACATGTTTTGGTTATGTCGACTAGTTGTATGCTATATTTGTCTTAGAAAATTTGCTGATGCGGTTTTTGATAACTAGCTACCAGCGGTTTTATTGTTTTATTGAATACATGCTTGCTTAGTTAAGCATACAAGTTAGATATAGGTTGGCAATATGGGCGTCTCATCTAAAAAGAAACTGGCCCAATACGAGCGCTTGGCGGGCATGCTGCGTGACCGCATCGCCGCCGGCGTCTACGCGCGCGAAGACAAGCTGCCGTCCGAGATGGAGCTCATGGACGAATCGGGGCTGTCGCGCAGCACCGTGCGCCACGCCCTTAAGGTGCTCGTTGATGAGGGCCTGGTGCGCACCGAGCGCGGGCGTGGCGCCTTTGTGGCCGACACGCCCGCGCTCCACGAAAACAACCTGGTGTTTTCGAGCTATACCAAGCAGGTCGAAGGCCAGGGCATGAAGCCCACCACGCGCACCGTGGACTCGGGCTTTGCCAAGGCGGCCGGCAGCATAGCTAAGTTCTTTGACGCCGCCGTGGGCAGCAAGCTCGTCAAACTTGTCCGTCTGCGTTATCTGGACGATGCGCCGCTGTGCCTGGAGACCACCTATCTGCCGCCAAGCTTCGAGGCACTCATCGACCGCGATATCAACGGTTCGCTCTACGCCACGCTGCGCCAGGAATTCCATCGCGCGCCGGCACAGGGGCATAAGACCTTTGAGGTGTGCTATGCCTCGCAAAACGAAGCGTTTTTGCTCAACGTTGAGCGCGGGCAGGCGCTGATCCTGATCACCGACTACGTCTACGACACCGACGGCCGCCCGCTCCATGTCTCCAAGCGCATCCAACGCACCGACCGCGCCAAATACACCGAGCCCATCGGCTAACCTGCCAAAACCACCGCAAAGGGGACAGGCACCTTTGTGGTGGTTTTAGGCGAGGAGGTCGGGGAACCAGGTTGGCTTGGGTTGGTTAGGGACGCGCTCGGCTAGGACCAGCTCCATCCAGCACATGTCGTACCAGCGGCCGAACTTTTGGGCGCAGCGATCGAAGGCGCCCACCAGGCGGTAGCCCATATGGGCATGGAAATCCTGACTGTTGTGCGTTAGATACTCGTCGTCCTTGTCGTGCGGCACGGCAATGAGCGCGCACATGTTGGTGATGCCCATCGCGATCAGGCATTGCTTGAGCACATCGTGCAGTTTGCGGCCCAGCCCGCCGTGGCGCACGTCGCGCGCCAGGTAGATCGACGTCTCGACCGACCAGTCGTATGCCTCGCGGCTGTTGAGCGGACTCACATAGGCATAACCTACCGGACACCCGTCCAGCTCCATCACCAGATACGGATAGCGCTTGAGCGTACGCTCGATGCGCCCGGCGAACTCCTCAACGCCCGGCACCTCGTATTCGCAGGTAATCGCCGTCTGGCGCACATACGGCTCATAGATGGCAAGCAACGCCGGCGCATCATCGGGCGTCGCCAGACGAATCGTCGGCTCGGACATCTCGGTCATACAACCCTTCTCCCTCAAAAACAAAGGCCGCCTTGCACCAAACCCAAGCGCAAGGCGGCCCCGTCATCATGTCAACTTACAGGACAGCCGCCAGCGTGTCGATGTCCTCCTGCGTCGTGGCCCAGCTGGTGCAAAAGCGCACCACCGTGTGGGTCTCATCGTACTTTTCCCAGTACTCGATCGAGGCATGCTCACGAATGCGGGCCATGTCCTCGTTGGGCAGAATCACGAACTGCTGGTTTGTGGGCGTCTCCAAAAAGAACTGGTAGCCGTGCTCGTGCAGCACGCGACGAAGTGCCTGCGCGGTCTCAATCGCCTGACGGCCAATCTCAAAATACAGGCCGTCGGTAAAGAGCGCCTCAAACTGCACGCCCGTCAGGCGGCCCTTGGCCAACAGCGCACCGTGCTGCTTAATGCGCGGAATAGGATGTGCCGGAGCGTGCATGCCGCAAAACACCACGGCCTCGCCGCAGAGCGCGCCGCATTTGGTGCCGCCGATGTAGAACACGTCGCACAGCTGCGCCAGCTCAGGTAGGGTAATGTCGCACCCATCGGCCGCCAGCGCATAGGCCAGGCGAGCACCGTCCACAAACAGCGGAATCTCGCGCTTCTGGCACACCGCGTGAATCGCCGCGAGCTCGGCCTTGGAGTACAGCGTGCCGTACTCGGTCGATAGACTCACGTACACGGCGCCCGGGAACACCGTGTGCTCGTAGCTCTCGTTTTCGTAGAACACCTGGATATAGTTCTCGAGGTCCTCGGCGTGCATCTTGCCCTCGTAGCCGGGGATGGTGAGTACCTTGTGGCCGCCAAACTCGA
>CAJMOM010000171.1:0-3402 GCA_905215005.1 uncultured bacterium
CCAGGCGTGCCTTCTCGGCCGAAAGGTCGACCTTGCCCTCGAGCACCACAAAAACCTCGACGCCGCTGTCGACCACGGCGATGCTCGCGGCCGGCTTCTCAACGTCGGTACCCATGACCAGCGAAGAGGTGTTGGCCAGCGGCTCGATGGTCGAGCGCAGGCTCTCGAGCTTCTCGATGTCCTCGGCACCGGCGCGCACGACCACGTCGAGCTCGGCCTTGGGGCTCAAGCGATAACGCGAACGCGTGGCGCGGGCGGCGGAAACGACGGTGCGGCACAGCTCAAATGCGCGCTCGGCGGGCTCATCGACATACTTGGCGTAGTCGGCGGGCTCCGGCCACTTGGCGATCATGAGCGCCTCGGCGCGGTCCAGGTTGCCCTCGGCATCCAGATCGAGCACGCTCGCCGGCATGTTGTCCCAGATCTCCTCGGTGACAAACGGCATAAGCGGGTGCATCAGGCGAATGGAGGTGTCGAGCACAAAGATCAGGTTGCGCTGAGCCTGCAGACGACCCTCGCCCTTCAGGCGGGCCTTGGTGACCTCGACGTACCAGTCGCAGACCTCGTTCCAGAAGAACTGCTGCACGCCGCGGGCCATGTCGCCAAAGGTGTAGTTCTCAATGCCCTCGGTGACCATCTTCACGGCCTTGGCCAGGCGGCTGAACATCCAGGCGTCGGCCGGCGTCTCCACGACGGGCTCACCGGGCGTGTAGCCCTCCATGTTCATGAGCAGGAAGCGGCTGGCGTTCCAGATCTTGGTCACAAACGACTTGGCCTGCTCGGTGCGCGGGCTGTCGATAAGCTTCTTAGTCTTCTTGTCGATGTTCGCGTCGAACTTGACGTCCTGGTTGTTGGTGCACAGCGTGAGCAGGTTGTAGCGCATGGCGTCGGCGCCGTACATGCCAATGAGGTCCATGGGGTCAACGCCGTTGCCCTTGGACTTGGACATACGACTTCCGTCCTTGGCAAGAATCGTCGGGTAGATGACGACGTCCTTAAACGGCACCTCGTCCAGGAAGTACAGCGAGCTCATGACCATGCGGGCGACCCACAGCGCGATGATGTCGCGCGCGGTGACGAGCGCCGTCGTGGGGTGATGTCCCTCGAGCAGCTCCGGCTTTTGCGGCCAGCCCTGCGTGGCGAAGGTCCACAGCTGCGAGCTAAACCACGTGTCCAGCACGTTCTCGTCCTGGTGCACGTGATGACCGCCGCACTTGGGGCACACGTCGGTGTCCTCGGTCAGGGCGTCCTCCCAACCGCAGTCCTCGCAGTAGAACACGGGGATGCGGTGGCCCCACCACAGCTGGCGGCTGATGCACCAGTCCTTAAGGTTCTCCATCCAGGTGGTGTAGGTCTGCGTCCAGCGCGCGGGGTGGAAGGTGACCTTGCCGGAGTTGACGGCGTCGAGCGCCGGCCCCTTGAGCTTGTCGACGGCGACGAACCACTGCTCAGAAAGCCACGGCTCCAGTGCGGCGTCGCAACGGTAGCAATGCATGACGGAGTGGTCGAGGTCCTCGACGTGATCGAGCAGGTCATGCTCCTCGAACCACTTGATAACGGCCTCGCGGCACTCGTCGCGGTTCATGCCGGTAAACTCGCCATAGCCCTCGACGACCACCGCGTGCTCATCGAAGATATTGATTTGCGGCAGGTCGTGAGCCTGACCCATGGCGTAGTCGTTGGGGTCGTGAGCAGGCGTTACCTTAACGAAGCCGGAACCGAAGTTGGCGTCGACATGCCAATCCTCAAAAATGGGGATCTCGCGGTCGACGATGGGGAGCTTGACGGTCTTACCCACAAAGGCGGCCTTCTCGGGATCCTTCGGGGAAACAGCAACGCCCGTGTCGCCGAGCATGGTCTCGGGGCGCGTGGTGGCGACGACGATGTAGTCCTGGCCGTTGACCGGCTCGGTCAGCGGGTAGCGCAGGTGCCACAGATGGCCCTTCTCGTCCTTGTACTCGGCCTCGTCGTCCGAGATAGCGGTGGTGCAGTTGGGGCACCAGTTGACGATGCGCTTGCCACGGTAGATCAGGCCGTCGTGGTACCAATCGCAGAAGACCTTGCGCACGGCCTGTGCATAGTCCTCGTCCATGGTGAAGCGCTCGTTGTCGAAGTCGACGGAGCAGCCCATGCGCTTGATCTGCTCGACGATGATGCCGCCGTACTCATGGGTCCAGTCCCAGCAGGCGTCGACAAACTTGTCGCGACCGATCTCCAGGCGGCTGATGCCCTCGCTCTTGAGCTTCTTGTCGACCTTGGTCTGCGTGGCGATACCGGCGTGGTCGGTACCGAGCACCCAGCGCGTGGACTTGCCGCGCATACGGGCCATACGGATGATGGCATCCTGGATGGAGTCGTCGGTGGCGTGACCCATGTGGAGCTTACCGGTCACGTTGGGAGGCGGAATGGTGACGGTGCAGTCGCCCACGCCCTCACGGCGCTTATAGTAGCCGCCGTCGAGCCACTTCTGCAGGATCGCCGGCTCGTTGGTCGACGGATCGTAGTTCTTGGGCATCTCTTCCATATATCTCTCCCTTGCCCGTCGGCGTGTCCGCCTGCTTGGTTTTCGCTCGGTCAGGTCCTGGGCTCGCACGAAGAGCACATTTAGTGCTCTTCGGCTCGTGCGGAATCTACGAAAACCAAGCAGGCGAACACGCCTTAGGTATCGATTACTTCAGTCTGAAGGTACTAACTTGACAATCTCACAGAATAGCACAGGCATACCTGCCGAAAAGGGACAGGTTTATTTTGGTAGGTTTTATCAGGGGAAACGACAGTTGCCCATATAAAACCGACCAAAATAAACCTGTCCCTAAATGGCAGGCCCCGCGGTGGTTGCCGCGGGGCCTGGATTCAAGCTATTTACCCGTAGATGCGTTGGGGCTGTTCTTCGCCCTTGACGGAGGCTTCGGTTACGACGACCTTGGAAACGCCTTCCTCGCTGGGGAGGTCGAACATCGTCTGCTGCAGCACGTCCTCGCAGATGGAGCGCAGGCCGCGGGCACCGGTCTTGCGGGCGAGCGCCATGCGGGCGATCTCATGCAGGGCCGCATCCTCAAACTCAAGCTCAACGTCCTCGAGCTGGAACATCTTACGATACTGGCGCACCACGGCGTTCTTGGGCTCGGTCAGGATCGACACCAAGTCGTCCTCGTCAAGCGCCTGCGTCTGGGTGACAACGGGCGTACGGCCCACGAACTCGGGAATCATGCCAAAGGCGTTGAGGTCCTGCGGGAGCACCTGACGCAGCAGGTCGTTCTCGTCGACCGAGGTGGGGCCGGCGATCTCGGAGTTAAAGCCAACGCCCTTGTTGCCCACGCGATCGGCGATGATCTTATCCAGACCCACAAAGGCACCGCCGCAGATAAACAGGATGTTGGTGGTATCGATCTGGATAAACTC
>CAJMOM010000172.1:0-3370 GCA_905215005.1 uncultured bacterium
TAGCGAGCGCTTGCTTTGGGGTGGATCTTTCTGGGCGGTTGCCAGGGAAGATTCATCCCATTTTTTTGCATCGAAACGGGTCAAACTTTCCGCTGCGGACCTTCGCGCAAGGGGCAGTGGACAAAAAATGCCAAATATGAGTACTGTTGCTGCGTTGGTCACATATGTTTGCACATAATAATGGGTTCCTAATGAGAGCACTTCTCGTTAGGAGCCCATTTTATTGAACATTTGAGGAGCTACGTCAGCTCGTGCAGCTGGTCGTCATGCCTACAAGCATCAAAAATGCCCCAAGTTGCTGCTACTAAAAAGGTAGCAGTACTCATATTTGATGTTTTTTGACCACAGCTATTTGCAGACCACCAAGGCTACTCATTGGGGACAGACTTAAATGACTAGGTATGGCTGCTGGGTTTAGGCTGTTAGGTCGAATTCGTAGAGATAGCTTTCGCGCGGCATGTCGTGGCGGCGCTCTTCGCGGTTGGCGCGGTGCGTGGCCGTGCGCTTAAAGCCGTGCAGCTCGTAGAACTTCCACGAGCAGTTGGAGTCGGTGTACAGGTGCGCCCTCGTCGCTCCAAGCGAGGATAGGTGCGAGACCGCGGCATCGAGCAGAACCGTGCCAACGCCCAGGCCATGGACATCGCGATCCACGGCAAGCAGCGTGACCTCGTTGTCGTGCGGCAACGGGCTGCTCTCGAGCAGGCGGTTGTTGGTTCGGATGGTTGCGCGCACAAACGAGAGATACTCGGCGCAGGCGTCAGGCTCCAGCTCACGCATCTGCGATAGCAACGCGCGTTCGGTATCCATCCAATGCTCGTTGATAGTGACGCCGGGGTTCTGTCCTGCGCGTGCAAGTGCAATGCCGCGCGCCTCGCCGTCAATCACCGCAACCTGCGAAAACGTCGATGACGAAAGGCAATAGGCGAGGTCGCACGCGGCCTCAAGGCGGTTGTACTCATCGTTATCCGAATTGTTATGCCAAAGCTGCTGCAGAATCAGCGCGATGGCGTCGAAGTCTTCGGTATCAAACGGTCGGTAGAGAACCCGCGAGACCATGGTGCCTCTTTCTTTTGCGGATGCATATCGAGCACAGTTCTACCACGCCATTGGCATCAAATTATGGTGCCCCTGTGTTCCATGAACTCACCGTGCTCGGTGCCGTGCCCATCCCCTCCGCTCGCAAACTTTTTCTGCACATGCGCCTGTTGCGGGGTGCATCGATGCGCTCGATGCGCTACATTGAATCAGTATTTTCAATGCCGCTGCGCGAGCGCTGCAGATCGACGTATCACCGACTCACAGAGCACGGCGGCGTACCAGACAGGAGGACTGCATGGGATCTGATGTGAAGATCGCACGCGCGTTGATCTCGGTTACCGATAAGACGGGCGTCGTCGATTTCGCACGGACGCTGGTCGATGACTTTGGCGTCGAGATCATCTCTACGGGCGGCACGGCTCGTGCCATCGAGGACGCGGGCGTTCCCGTAACCCCCATCGAGGAGTTCACGGGCTATCCCGAGATGATGGACGGCCGCGTTAAGACCCTGCACCCCAAGGTTCACGGCGCGCTGCTGGCCCGCCGCGATTCCGAGCAGCACATGCAGGAGGCCGCTCAGCACGGCATTAAGCTGATCGACCTGGTCGTCGTCAACCTGTACGAGTTCGAGAAGACCGTCGCCAACCCCGAGGTCACCTTCGCGGACGCCATCGAGCACATTGACATCGGCGGTCCCTCCATGCTGCGCTCTGCCGCCAAGAACGCCACGAGCGTTACCGTCATTTCCGACCCGGCCGACTATGATGCCGTCCTGGCCGAGATGCACGAGACCGGTGGCTGCACCACGCTTTCCACCCGTCGTCGCCTGCAGGTGAAGGTCTACCAGACCACCGCCGCCTACGACACGGCTATCTCCCGTTGGCTTGCCGCCCAGGCAAGCGACGTGGCGGACACCTCTGCCAAGCTCGAGATCTCGCTGGAGAAGGTCGACGACCTGCGCTATGGCGAGAACCCGCAGCAGAAGGCTACGGTCTACCGCTTTGCCGAGGGCTGCGAGAACACCGCGAGCTCGCAGTTCCCGCTCGTTGGCTCCGAGCAGATCCAGGGCAAGCCGCTCAGCTACAACAACTATCTGGATGCCGATGCCGCTTGGAACCTGGTCCGCGAGTTCGACGAGCCGGCCTGCGTGATTCTCAAGCACCAGAACCCCTGCGGCTCCGCCGTTGCCGAGGACATTACGTCCGCTTACGACCGCGCCTTCGCCTGCGATCCCAAGAGCGCCTTCGGCGGCATCATTGCCTGCAACGGCGAGGTTTCCTATGAGCTGGTTGAGCACTTTGCCGATCAGAACAAGCAGTTCGTCGAGGTTATCATCGCCCCGAGCTACACTGCCGAGGCACTCGAGCGCATGGCCAAGCGCCCCAACCTGCGCGTGCTGGCCACCGGCGGCGTGGACCACGGCGCCCAGGTGGAGCTGCGCTCCATCGACGGCGGCATGCTGGTGCAGGAAGTCGACCACGTGACCGAGGATCCCGCGACCTTTACGTTCCCCACCGACCGCAAGCCCACCGACGCCGAGATGGCCGAGCTCGAGTTTGCCTGGAAGGTCTGCAAGGGCGTTAAGTCCAACGCCATCCTGGTCTCCAAGGGTAAGGCCGGCATTGGCATGGGCCCGGGTCAGCCTAACCGCGTTGACTCTGCGCTGCTTGCCTGCGAGCGCGCCGAGGACTTCTGCGAGCGCGAGGGCGTGGAGAAGGGCGGCTTTGCCTGTGCAAGCGACGCGTTCTTCCCGTTCCGCGACAACGTCGACGTGCTTGCTGCGCACGGCGTGACCTGCATCATCCAGCCCGGCGGCTCCAAGCGCGACGACGAGAGCATCCAGGCCTGCAATGAGCACAATATTGCTATGGTGTTTACGGGCGCTCGCCACTTCCGCCACTAAGTTCCGCCTTGGGACAAAATAATCTCCGCAAAAGACGGCTGCTCCGTTTGGAGGGCCGTCTTTTTGGTATAAGAGGACGGAATGACTAACACGAAAGGTATGACCATGCCCCAGATTGATGATGCCGAGCTGTTTGGCAATGCCGAGGATCAGCGTGCGTACGAGGACTTTTGCGCCAATCAGGAGGCGGTCGAGAAGTTTACGCTCGACAAGCCTGCGCTTGTCTGCCGTTGGCGCATGTCCAACAAAAAGGTACCCATGCTCAACCGCCACATTCGCGCACTGTCTGAGCGCTTGGTGCAGGGCGAGCCGCTTACCCACAACATGCTCAGCTGGGCCAAGCAGCACGTTGAGTGGTCGCTTGCCGAGGGCGATTACACTGCACGCGACGGCGTGCTCATGCTGGTGATCGACGTCAACGGCAACGCC
>CAJMOM010000173.1:0-3343 GCA_905215005.1 uncultured bacterium
TTCGACCGCGCCGGTGCGCGCCTAGGCTACGGCGGCGGCTGCTATGACCGCTACCTGCCCACGCTCTCGCCCGCATGCCAAATCATCGGCATCGCCTTTGACGAGCAGCACGTCGACCACGCTCCCACCGACGCCCATGACCTGCCGCTACCCCACATCGTCAGCGCCTAAGAGCCGCTGTATCGCACCCGCAAGATGGGCGTGGAAAATCTCCCGCTTTGAGCCCCCTTACGAGCCAAAAACGGGAGATTATCCACGCTCATTCAACAAGCGTCCAGATTTCCACGCTCGTCCGTCTGATTTTCCACGCTCGTGCAGCCAAACGCCTTGCAACTGCCTCAGCACGCACGCGGCACGCCGGCGACTTTGAGCTTGCAATCGAGCTTTGTCGGATCCCTTAGATCATCCCAGCACAAGCGCACGATCTTGCAGTTATCAAGCAGCGAAAGCCTCGACTCGCGCTGACGCTCATCGAACTGCGCCTTTGCGAGCTTGCCCTCCTCCGCCGCTTTCTCGCTTTTAACGAATCCGTCGAACTCACCGATAATCAGCTGGTCGCCCACGCGCCACAAGTAGTCGACGCGATACGGCCGTCCCGGCTCAACCGGGTCGAACAGCTCAACTTGCAGCTCCGGCATCTGCCAGCCGCGCTCGATCATCAGGGCACGTGCCTTGGACTCGCCACCGCTTTCCGACAGGCCATCGGCACACCGCGCAACCCTGCGCGCCATCACAACACCGCAACGATTCAGGCCAAGCTTATCGACCGTCTCAACGAGATGCTCCTTCGACAAAAGTTGCTCATGGAGTGCCGAATCCGCGATGATCAGTCCTTCGACAAACGATGCATCGACCAAGCAATCCGTAATCGTTTGATCGATATCGGTTACGGCGATATCCATCTGGGTGGCCCGTGTTTGACGAGCATAGCGATGACGAATGACCTGAGAGCCCGGCGTCGTCGATTGGGCCGACATCGCGGCGATATGGATGTGCGTCAAATTGGCATGTGAAACCGAAAGGCCATAGATAACAGCCGCCGTATAGGAGCAAAATGTCCAGTCGGGGTGCTTTTGCGCAAGCGCCCGCACCCGATGCAGATAACGCTGCCGAAACTTGAGCTCGGACCAGTATTCCGGACGCGCATACAGCCCCGGCATGACCGCCTCTAGACTTCCCGCCCCCGCCCGCCGCTCAATCTGCTTTGCCTCCGCCGCCGTGCGCGCGTACACGCAGCTCATCTGCTGTTCGCACGCCTTAATGTGACTTGCAAGTCTTTGATTCGCCGTCATGTTTCCCATGTCGCCTCCCAACTCTTGGAACGGCGCAAACGTACCAGACGGTTTCATGCGAAGTTTGACCAAATACCGTCCAGGCGCTGACCAAATGCTTGACGGTTTTGGACGTTTTAGGCTGATGGCTTATATCTGCAGGTAGAAGCCTTGCCAAGAGATCCCTGTCTCCACATTTTGAGGCCTTGGTCCATTGGATTATCAGAAAGAAAACCCGTCGAGATTCAAGACTACACCAAATGCGACTTTGCCTCTGCATGCACCGTCTCTTAGCCGAGCCATCGGCATCTACATGCCTAAAAAATGAGCGTGGATAATCTCCCGTTTTGAGCCTAGTTTTGAGCCAAAAGTGGGAGATTATCCACGCTCGATTTGTAAACGTCCGAAAATCCACGCTCGTGTGTCCGAAAATCCACGTTCGTCACGCCGCGAGCACAGCAACGGCCGCAGCAGCAACCACAGCTACAGTCGCAGCCTAGTGCTCCTCGCCGGCGCGGGCCAGATCGTAGGGCGTGGTCTGGTAGACGTAGTAGTTGAGCCAGTTGGTGTAGAGCAACTGAGCCTGGCTGCGCCAGACGTTGCGCGGCTCGGCCGTGGGGTCGTCATTCGGGAAGTAATGCGCCGGCACCTGAGGGTTAAGCCCGCGCTTCACATCGCGCTCGTACTCCAAGCGCAGCGTGTCGGTATCGTACTCGGGATGGCCAAATACAAAGAAGCGACGGCTGTCGGTCGACTTGACGATGTACAGGCCCACCTCGTCGGACACGGCCACAACCTCAAGCTGCGGCTCGACCTCCACGTCCTCGCGGCGCACATCGGTGTTGCGCGAATGCACGGCATAGAAACGGTCGTCAAAGCCGCGGACCAGCGGGCTTTGCGGCTTCACCAGATAATGCTCGAACACACCGCTCGCCTTTGCCGGCAGATCGTACTTCTGGATACCGTAATGATGGTACAGACCTGCCTGTGCGCCCCAGCAAATGTGCAGCGTAGAGTGCACGTGCGTGGTGGACCAATCCATGATCTGGCAGAGCTCGGGCCAGTAGTCGACCTCCTCGAACGGCATCTGCTCCACCGGGGCGCCCGTGATGATCAGGCCGTCGTAGTGGATGTCGCGGATGTCGTCGAACGTGCGGTAGAACGTCTCCAGGTGACCGGCGCTCACGTGCGTGGCCTCGTGCGTTTTGGTGCGCAGCAGGTCCACCTCCACCTGCAGCGGTGTGTTGGAGAGCTTGCGCATGATCTGCGTCTCGGTGGCGATCTTGGTGGGCATGAGGTTGAGGATGAGCACGCGCAGCGGGCGGATGTCCTGATGCAGTGCGCGGTACTCGGTCATGACAAAGATGTTCTCGCTCTCGAGCTGCGCGGCGGCAGGGAGGGCGTCGGGGATGCGAATGGGCATGGATGCTCCTTACGAGTCAGTTGCAGCTATGGTACAACGACCGGCCCCGTCCGCGCGAGCACATCGCCCGGCGATGCCGTCAGCGGCCCAAATCACTCCAAAAGTAGAGATTAAGGCATGCCCAAAAATCTATGGCGCTTTAGCCTAGCAAAGTGGCAGCAGGACGTTACAATGGTTCGACGCGAAAAACTCGGCCGAAAGGATACATATATGTACCAGACGCGTAAGATCGGTGTGGTCGGCCAGGGCCACGTAGGAGCACATGTCGCCAACAGTCTGCTCATGCAGGGCATTGCCGATGAGCTGTACCTGTGCGATATCAACGAGGCCAAGGTGACGTCCGAGGTCCAGGACCTGCGCGACTCTCTTTCGTTTGTCCCGTACAACACCAAGATCGTCAACTGCTACGACCACTACGAGGAGCTGGCCTGCTGCGATGTCATCGTCAACGCTGCCGGTAAGGTCGCGCTGGCCGCCGGCAACCGCGACGGCGAGCTGTTCTTTACCACCGACGCCGCGCGCACCTTTGCCAAGCGCATCGTCGACGCCGGCTTCGACGGCATCTTTGTGAGCATCTCCAACCCCTGCGACGTCGTGTGCACCGAGCTGTGGCACCTGACCGGCTACGATCCCAAGAAGATTATCGGCT
>CAJMOM010000174.1:0-3335 GCA_905215005.1 uncultured bacterium
CTCGCTCGTGGTAAGCGCCATGGCCGACGCCCTCGCCTGCGCCGCCGAAGTCGCCGACGCGCTGGAGCTGTAAAGTAGTCATTTAAGAACGTCCATGACTAGTCGTTGGGGACGTTCTTTTTTGTCTGGTCGTTGGGGACACTCCTTGCGGGTTTGCGACCGATTTGCTCGTTTGCTGACGTTCGAGCGTTCATTCGCCGACGTTTGCGCCTGTGGTGCTCTGCTGTTTCTGTGGTGGCAGCGGGCGTTTGGCTCAAAATGGCGGGTCGGCTGTCTATATCTACCTGCCGTTTCTTTGCGGTGCGCATTTTCGGTCAAGCTTTTCGTCAAGTGTTTGGTCAGCATCTGGTTTGCAGCCGGAGGCCTATTTTGCCCGCGCTGGTCGTGGCCGACCACCCTCCTCGTAAGCTCAAATTGAGGTCTATCAGTTTGAGGAGGATGCCATGACTGACCACGTTTTAGACCGAGCGCATCTGGCCGAAGCCGTCGGCAACGATATTGCCGACATGGCCCATTTTTGGATGCTGCGGAAGTTTCAGTTTTTGGAGCCGGCGCGCGAGCAGTTCGAGATCATTGTCGACCCGTGGCTCGGCTATTGCACCGAGCCTTCTCAAAACGAAATCATGGCCTACAACATGGCATTTACCGATTGGCTGCTCTTCGAGCGCCCCTATCGCCATGGCAAGACGCTGCTCGAGCTGTATGTTGATGAGCCGCCGGCATCGCTTTCGCCTGCCTCGCTCAAGCGGCTCGAGCAGGTGCGCGACACACAGTATTTCTCGCGCTTTGGCATTTTGGACAAGGATCCTGCGAACGGCATGGTTGCGCTGAAGGATACGCGCACCGACCGTCGCTTTGATGTCTACGACCCGCATATCGTGCAAAAGGAGCATTGGAGCGACGGTGCGATTGCGGTGCGCCTCGCCTGCGTCGACGATGTCTGGCTGACGGCGGGACAGCTCTATCTGTATGACATCGCGCGCCTGAGCGACACGGCGGTCGACGGGCCTGGTGCCGTTCATCCGGAAGACCTGGAAGATGGCTTCGATACCTCATGCGTCAGCTTCTTTTTGCGCCTGGTCCGCGACATCATGGGTGCCCAGGGGCGCTACGTTAAGTCGCTCAACATCTACGAGCAGGAGTGGGAGTAGGGGATGGGCAGTCGCAGCGCCGCCGCCTGTCTATTTGTCTCGGTCTGTAACGTCTGGGGACAAAAAACCGGTCTACCTGTTACAGATCGAGACGAATGCTTGGGCGCCGCTGGTTTGTCTAAATCTGTAACGTTTGGGGGCCTGGAGAACGTCTAACTGTTACAGATCGAGATGTTTGGAACCTGGCAGGGGGAATGTCTCAATCTGTAACATCTACAGGCCAAAACTCGACCCATCTGTTACAGATTGAGACAAAGGTTGGACGCGGTGCCGAAAGATCTTGTTCTGTAACAACTAGAGGCTCAAAGACTGTCTTCCTGTTACAGATCAAGACATTTGTCAGCGGAGGCAACGGTGACGATGGTCCATTTGTCTGACGTGGTGGTGATAGAAGTGTCTAATGCCGTTTTTAAACACAAGCACGTAACACGTAACACCTTGGCGCGGAATAGGATGCTTGCCAGGCTCACGGAGGCGGCTGAACAAGGCGTGCTGCTTGTGACGCACGACAATGCCGAGCTCATGTGGCTGCGGCGCCATGTGGGAACCGATGATATTGCGGAGCCCGAGCCGTATCTGTTCTGCTTTCAACATGATTGGGTTGTACTGACGCCGGCGGAGCGAGCGTTGCGTACCATCAAAGGGCTTGCAGAGTTTCATCCCGATTGGGCGTTTTGGGGTTATGACGCGGCACTTTTGTGGGGTCTGGAGGTGCCGAATGATCTGCTTGGGCCGCGATTCCTTGTTAAGACAGGTTGCTCGGTGCCGCTGAGTGCAGGATGCCGGCTGTTGCGTCCGCAGGCGGCGGGTGCGCTAGAACAAGTCGACGGCGTGCGAGTGACGCCGTTTTGGCGCACGGTGGAGGATTGTCTGCTGCGTGCGCCGTTTTCATATGGTCTGGCGATCGCCGATTCTGCATTGCGGGCGAAGGGCATGTCGCGCGACGACCTCTGCGAACGGCTCCAGGCCGATTGCGAGGGCAGGCGAGGGTATCGCAGAGCTCAGGTGATTGCGTCGCATGCGGACGGGCTGTCCGAAAACGGCGGCGAGTCTCGGTTCCGAGCGTTCTTTATTGCGTACGGCTTTCCAGTTCCGGAGCTGCAGGTGGAGTTTCGCGACCCGCTCGATCCGAGCCAGGTGTTTCGCGTCGACTATTTCTGGAGACTCGAGGACGGGGCGTGCGTGATTGGCGAGCTCGACGGGAAGGGAAAGTATACCCTGCAGGATGGTGGAGATCGGGAGCCGGTCGATCCATTCGTGGCAGAGCGTCAGCGGGAATCTCATCTGACAATGCTCGGGCACAAGGTGCTTCGGTTTACATTTGATGAACTCAAGAACCCGGGAAAGCTGGCTGAAAAGATGAGACTGGCGGGCATTCCGCAGCGGGTCAATCTGGCGGAGGAATGGAGACGGCAGTGGTATGGGCGCTAAGGGGTGCAACTGACGCGGAGGTGGTTGTTCCTGCCGAGTTTGTCTCAATCTGTAACAACAAGGGACCGTTTGGCCTCGTAACTGTTACAGATTGAGACGGAAGGTTGGCGGCTGCCGAAAGATCTCGATCTGTAACATCAAGGGGCCCAACAACCCTGTATCTGTTACAGATCGAGACATTTCCCTGGTGTCGCTGGGGTGGGACTGCAGCGTATTCCGTCCCCCCACATCCCCTCTTCCTTCCGTTAGCCGATGCGTCTGCAGCAATCCAGCGGGACTAGGTAATAATGGACAAATGTTCAAGTTAATCGTGAGGGAGGAGCTCGATATGGCGTCTGCCGATCGTTCCACGTTGTTTATCAATGCGACCGTCTTGGATGGTTCGGAACATATGGAGCCGCAGCCCGACATGGCCGTGGTCGTTGAGCGCGGTGTCATCACGTGGATGGGGCCGAGTGCTGTGGCTCAGGCGCCTGCAGGTGCCGAGGTCATCGACCTGGCAGGTGCGTATCTCATGCCAGGCCTCATCAATATGCATGTGCATCTGTGCGGTTCGGGCAAGCCGGTTTCGGCGGGCGATGCGGGCGCGCTGATGAAGAAGCTCGATAATCCCGTGGGGCGCGCCATCGTGCGCCACATTCTTAAGGGCAGCGCCCAGCAACAGCTGGCAAGCGGCGTGACCACGGTGCGCGGTGCGGGCGACCCGCTGTTTGCCGATCTTGCCGTGCGCGATGCTATCGATGCCGGTAAGTA
>CAJMOM010000175.1:0-3316 GCA_905215005.1 uncultured bacterium
GCTCTCGACCTTTGCCTTCAGCTTCTCGAACGGAACGCCCATCTCGCCGGCCAGCTCCTGAATCTCGTCGTCCTCGTGCGGCAGGAACTCGTGCAGCGGCGGATCGAGCAGGCGGACGACCACATCGCGACCAGACATGGTCTTGAACATCGCCAGGAAGTCCTCGGTCTGAACCTTAAGCAGGTCGGACAGGGCCTGCTGCTTCACGGCCTCATCGTCAGACAGGATAAAGCTCTGGATGATGTTCTTGCGATCGCCCAGGAACATGTGCTCGGTGCGGCACAGGCCAATAGCCTCGGCGCCAAACTCGAGGGCAAGCTCGGCATCCTCGGGATTGTCGGCGTTGACGCGCACATGGTTGGCATGACCACAGGTCTCGTCCAGGCGAATCTCGTCGGCCCAGGACAGGATAGTGTCCAGGTCGCCGGTAAGCTCGGCGGAGACCAGGTCGACGGGACCGTCGACGACGATGCCCTGGGTGCCGTCGATGGAGATGACATCGCCCTCGTGCAATACGCGGTCGCTGCCCTCGATGCGCACGACCTTCTCGGCGGCGTCGATGTGGAAGCGTTCAACGCCGCAGACGCAGGGCGTACCCATGCCGCGGGCGATAACGGCGGCATGGCTCGTCTTGCCACCGTGGCTTGTCAGAATGCCCTCGGCGGCGACCATGCCCTTCAGGTCATCGGGGTTGGTCTCCCAACGAACCAGAATGACCTTGTGACCCTCGTCGGCGCGCGCGACGGCGTCATCGCTCGAGAACACGACCTCGCCCACGGCGGCACCGGGGCTGGCGTTAAGACCGCTGGCCAGCGCCTCGTACTTCTTGGAGGCGTCAAACTGCGGGTGCAGAAGCTGGTCGAGCTGCGCGGGATCGATGCGGTTCACGGCCTCCTCGCGAGTGATCAGGCCCTCCTCGACCATTTCGATGGCGATGCGCAGGGCGGCGGTGGCAGTGCGCTTGCCCACGCGAGTCTGGAGCATCCAGAGCTTACCCTGCTCGATGGTGAACTCGATGTCGCACATGTCGCGATAGTGATCCTCGAGCGTCAGGAACACGCGCTCGAGCTCCTCACCTGCGGACTCGAGGCCCGGGGTGGCCTTGAGGTCGGCGATGGGCTCGGTGTTGCGGATGCCGGCGACGACATCCTCGCCCTGGGCGTTGACCAGAAAGTCGCCGTAGAACTCCTTAGTGCCGTCGGCCGGGTTGCGCGTAAAGGCGACGCCGGTCGCGGAGGTCTCACCCTTGTTGCCAAAAGCCATAGCCTGGACGTTGACGGCAGTACCGAGCTCGTCGGAGATGCCGTGCTGTTTGCGGTAGATGCAGGCGCGCTCGTTCATCCAGCTGCCAAAGACGGCCTGGATGGCAAGGCGCAACTGGAGCTCCGGATCATGCGGGAAGACGGGCTTGCCGCCGGTGACCTCGAGCTCGGGATACAGGGCGGCCTCGACGTTATCAGAGAAGATGCCCTTGAAGGTCTCGACAAGCTCCTGAAGGTCCTCGGCCGAAAGCTCGGAATCGACGCGAACACCGGCGACCAGGCGGGCCTGGGTCAGGGCGTTCTCGAACAGGTCGGCATCAACACCCATAACGACGTTGGAGAACATCTGGATAAAGCGGCGGTAGCTATCCCAGGCAAAACGCGGATTTTGCGTCTGGGCGATGAGCCCCTGAACGGAGTCGTCGTTGAGGCCCAAGTTGAGGACCGTGTCCATCATACCGGGCATGGAAAATGGAGCGCCCGAGCGAACCGACACGAGCAGCGGATCATTGTCGTCACCGAGCTTCTTGCCACAGCGGGCCTCGAGGTCGGCCTCGGCGGCAACGATCTCATCGAGTGCGCCTTCGGGCCAGACGTTGCCGGCACCGGAGTACTCGACGCAAGTCTGGCAGGTAATGGTAAAGCCACCGGGAACCGGCAGGCCGATGCGGCTCATCTCGGCAAGGTTTGCGCCCTTGCCGCCAAGCACGAAGTTCATGGACTTGTCGCCCTCAGTGACACAGGTGCCCTGGGCGTCGGTTCCAAAACGGTAAACCCTCTTGCAATCGCTCACGATACTTCCCCTTCCATGCGCTTACGCGCACGACCGTGGTAACGAATCGACCCGCCGAATGCGAGCCGTGAGGGTACTATACGGCGGGCATTGAGCGGGCTTGCGCAGAGAGCGCTGGGGTTGGTAAACGTGGTAAATCTAGCGGTAAACGGTAGGTAAAGTTGGTTACCTTATGAAGATACCAATGCAAGAAGCTTGCAGGTCAAATGCCAGTTTCTTGCTAAATCGCTTTACCATTATCGCGCATTATATTTAGGTAGTCTTATAAAGACAGGCATTTTTAGCTACCCCAATAAGCTAGCTTTGCTAGGCTCGGCGGGCGGCGCGGCGGGCACGGGCTTCTTGGATTTCCTCCAAGTGACTAATGATCTCGGAGGCGCTCTCCTCGATCGCCTTGCCGTCGGTACGCACCACAAAGCAGCCCAGGCGCTTCATGAGGGCGCGAGCTTCCTCGAGCTCGCTGCGCACGCTCTCGGGCTCGGCATAGGAGCCGGCGACGGCACGGGCGTAGTCGTCGCCCAAGCGGCTATCGCGAATTTCGGAAATCACATCGACGGTCGAAATCAGGCCGAACAGGCGCATCGGGTCAACCTCGTAAATCGACTTCGGCGGCTCCATACCATGGGCCAACGGAACATTGGCAACCTTGTAACCTTGATAGGCCAAAAACATCGACAGCGGCGTCTTGGACGTACGGGATACGCCCAGCAGCACGATATCGGCACCCGACAGATTGTCGCAGCCGCGCCCATCATCGTGCTCAACGAAATACTCCATGGCCTCGATGCGATGGAAATAGCGGTCATCGGTCTTGTGAATCACACCCGCAACGCCCTTGGGCGGCACGCCGACGAGCGACGACAGCACGGCGAGCGTTGGACCGATCAGGTCGACCGAGCGAATGTGCAGCATGCCCAAGTAGTCGAGCACACGAGCACGAAGGGCCGGGTCGACAATGGTGTGGAACACGGCGATATCGCGATGGTCGGCATCGACGCGCGGCCCCACAAATGACTTGACCTGCTCCACAGAGTTCACCTTGGGCAGGCGCAAGAGACGAAAAGCCCCTTCATCAAATTGCCCGGACGCCGCAAGCACCACCTCACAAGCGGTATCGCCGAGCGAGTCGGAGATAACGATAACGGTGGGACAAGCGGTGACCGGGCAATCCATGCGGGGCTCCTTTTGCGCTTACGCGCAGGCTGGCTTACTTTTTGCGGGCAAGCTCACCGATGTTGGCGATGCCGGAGAAAACGGCCTC
>CAJMOM010000176.1:0-3266 GCA_905215005.1 uncultured bacterium
CTCGATGCGATGGCCTACGCCGTAGCCGCCGCCGATCCAGCCGGTGTTGACCAGGTACACACGCGTGCGGCCGTCGGCAATGCGCTCGCCGAGCATCTTGGCGTAAACCATGGGGTCGAGTGGCATAAACGGCTCGCCGAACAGCGAAGAGAACGTGGGCGTGGGCTCGGTGACGCCGACCTCGGTGCCGGGAATCTTAGCCGTAAAGCCCGTCACAAAGTGGTACATGGCGGCGTCGGCCGTCAGACGCGAGATGGGCGGCAGCACGCCAAAAGCGTCGCAAGTCAGGAACAGCACGACACTCGGAGTGGTGCCCATGCCCTTAGTCCACGCGTTAGGAATGTGCTCCACGGGATAGGCCACGCGCGTGTTGTGCGTGATCGAGATGTCATCGTAGTTGGGCTTGCGGTTCTCGTCGAGCACCACGTTTTCGCAGATCGCGCCAAAGCGGACAGCGTTGAAAATCTCGGGCTCGTGGAAGGCGTCCAGCCCCTCGCATTTGGCGTAGCAGCCACCCTCGATGTTGAAGATGCCCATGTCAGACCAGCCGTGCTCGTCGTCGCCGATCAGCAGGCGCGTGGGGTTGGCAGAAAGCGTGGTCTTGCCCGTGCCGGACAGGCCAAAGAACACGGCAGTCTCGTGCGTGACGGGATCCATGCTGGCCGAGCAGTGCATGGGCAGCACGTCGTCCTCGACGGGCAGTAGGTAATTCATGACGCTGAAGATGGACTTTTTGATCTCGCCGGAGTAGCCGGTGCCAGCGACCAGAATCACGCGTTCCTGGAAGTTGATGACCACGGCGGCGCTGGAGTTGAGGCCCTTGATGGTAGGGTCGCACTGGTAACCGGGCGCTGCGAGCACGCAGAAGTCGGGCTCGCCGGTGCGCGCGATTTCGCGGGCGAGCGGGCGGGCGAGCATCTGCTTAATAAAGAGTGCCTGGCTGGCACGCTCGCAGGCAACGAGCAGTCGACGCGTGTGGTTGCGGTCGGCACCTGCCATGCCACGGGTGACGAACACGTCGCGCTCGTTGAGATAGTCGACGATGCCGGCCTTGATGGCCTCATAGCTCTCGACGGACAGCGGGCGGTTGACAGCGCCCCAGGCAATCTTGTCGTGCACGTCGGGCGTATCGACGATAAAGCGATCGTTGGGCGAACGTCCGGTACGCTCCCCCGTCTCGATCACCAACGCGCCGTTGGAGGCCATGCGGCCTTCTTCGCGGCGAATCGCATGCTCGACGAGCTCGGCTGCCGGCAGGTCAACCAGCAGGCGGGGCTGGTTCTCGGCAGGATCTTCGACCAGCGTAATGCCAAAGTTGGATAGAACTTCTGCGGGGGTAACACCTGGCATGGGGCCTCCTTTAAAAGCGCGACACGTGGACGCGGCGCGCACTTTACTCACGTAAAGCCCGTTGTACCCGATATGCAAAAACGTTTTTGCGGCAACGGCGAAGCGCCCGCTCAACGGTCAAAAATCGCACGCAAGCGGCTTAGTCATTGGGGACGTTCTTAAACGACTAGTCGTTGGGGACACTCTTGAACAGGCAACAGCCAAGGAGTGTCCCCAGATGCCGGCACATAAGGAACGCCCCCAAGTGCCGACTATAGCGGCAGGCCTTGGCCGAGCATGGCGATGACACTCATGAGGACCAGCATGCCGGCGGCGTAGGGCAGCACTGCGCCCAGGAGCTCGGCGTCCTTACCGCGCACGTGAACGGCGGCAAGGCCAATGGCGAGGGTCTGCGGCGAGATCATCTTGCCGGCGGCGACACCCAGGGCGTTCAGCGCGACCATCCAGTAGTCACTCACACCCAGCGCCGAAGCGGCCTGGCTCTGGATGGGACCAAACAGCATGCCCGAGGACGTGCCCGAACCGGTCACGAACGCACCGACGGCACCGATCCACGGAGCCAGAATCGGGTACAGCCCACCGGCGACGGCAATGCAAAACGCACTGATCGAAGAGATCATGCCCGCATAGCCCATCACCTTGGCGCAGCCCAGCACCGAAAGCATCGTGATTACCGTCGGCATCATCTGCTTGACAGTCGCGGCCAGCACCTCGCCTATCAGACGCGGCGAAGCGCCCTGAATCGCACCGCCGATAAACGCGGCCAGGAAGATCCAAACACCCGGCGTGTTGATCCACGAAAACGTAAGCGTACCGGGGTTCTCGCCGCAATACACCTGCACGTGGCTCGCAAACGGCGCGAGCGCGGCGTGCACGACGGGAACCAGGTTGGAGGTACCCAGCAGCAGCACAAAAATCAGAATGAAGCACGACCAGGCCGAAAGCGCCGATTTAACGGTGAGCTGTTCGCCGGCCTCGATATTCATATGGAAACGCGCGTCCAGGTGACCGGACTTCTCGGCGCGCATGGCAAGCGCGGCGGTCAGTGCGAGCGACACGATGGAGCCCACGACCACGGCCAGCTCGGGGCCCACAAACATGGCGACGACCAGGGCCGCACCGACAAAGGACACACCGGAAAGCAGTGCCACGCCGGCAACGCCGTGCAGACGCTCGTTCACGCTTGCAACATTGCCCTGGTCATCGACAACACGACCCGCAACCAGCACGATAAGCAGCGGCATCGCCACAAAGAAGGGCGCAAGCTGCGCCAGCTGAACGGTCGCCAGATGCAGGGAATCCAGACCCACCAGGTCGGCAACGGACACCGTGGGGATGCCAATGGAGCCGTAGGGCGTGGGCACGCCGTTGGCCAGCAGGCAGATGAGCACGGCAGGCACGGCCTCAAAGCCCAGGCCCGCGAGCATGCCGGCGGGAATGGCGACAGCGGTACCGAAGCCGGCCATGCCCTCCATAAAACCGCCGAAGCACCAGGCCACGAGCAGCGCCAGCAGACGACGATCGCTGCTGATGGAGGTAATCATGCTGCCGATCACGTCCATGGCGCCCGTGCGCACACACAGGTTATATGTGAACACCGCGGCGATAATCACGAGCACGATGGGCCATATGGCCATCAAAAAGCCCTCAAGCGAGGCCGTGGCTATCTGCGCCGCCGGCAGATGCCACCACGCAAAGGCGAGCACGCACGAAAGGGCAAACGAGCCAATGGCGGCCTTCCAAGCCGGCCATTTAAAGCACAGCAGCATCACGACGAGCCAGATGATCGGCACAAGAGCCAGCAAAAAACGCAGCGACATCCATGGGTAAAAACTCCTTGGTACCGCGCAAGCGGCATCGGGGGGTCACAAAACTTCAACAGAATCCCGCACGTTTCCCGACAAATTACAGCCGCC
>CAJMOM010000177.1:0-3249 GCA_905215005.1 uncultured bacterium
CCTGGGCTTTGCGCCGGGTCGCAATGCGCTGGTGTCGCACCTGTCCCAGGCGGGTTTTACCCCGCAGGAGATGATCGACGCCAATGTTGCCGTGAGCCGCGGGCGCGGGCAGCTTGCCGACCGCTTCTACGACCGCGTGATGTTTCCCATCTTTGACGAGCAGGGTCACAACATTGCCTTTGGCGGGCGCATCATGGGTGACGGCCAACCCAAGTACCTCAACACCGCCGAGACGAGCGTGTTTCATAAAAAGCGAAACCTCTACGGCTTTAATTGGGCCAAGGAGTTTATCGTCGCGCAGGATACCGCCATCGTGGTAGAGGGCTATACAGACTGCATCGCCTGCTGGGAGGCGGGGATTAAAAACGTTGTTGCTACGCTGGGCACCGCGCTCACGGAGCATCACGTCAAGACGCTCACCCGTTTTGCCAAGCGCATTGTGTATATGTTCGATGGCGACGCCGCCGGTCAAAAGGCCGCCCGTCGCGCGATTCAGTTTATCGAGCAGGATTCGATGGATCTGCGCTGCGTGGTGCTACCCGATGGCAACGATCCCATGGAGTTCATCACGGCGCATGGTGGCGAGGCACTGCAGGCGCGCATCGACGCTGCCGAGCCGCTTATGGACTTTGTTTACCGTTCGCTGCAGGAGTCGAGCGACATCACCACGCCGGGCGGTCGCGCCAAGGCGCTGGAAGATGCGCTGACGCTTATCTATCCGCTGCGCGATAGCTATATGATCGACACGTACTTTATCCAGATTGCCGACCTGTTGGGTTTGGATCTGGAGACCGTGCGTGCGAGTTCGGGTCGCGTGTTTCGCGATTTCGCCAAGCGCGAAGATGCCGAGCGTCGTCGCGAGCAGAATTACGAGCGCCAGCGGGCGCAGGCCGAGCGCTCTGGAAATGCGGGCGGTCGGGCATCGGGTTCTCGCGATGCCGGTCGCGGTGCTTGGGCATCGGGCGCTACGCCGCCGGTGTCCGCGCCGGTCGAAGAAGAGCCGTACGACTACGTCCCGCTCGATGCCTACGGTGCCGCTCCCGTGGAGGTCGTCGACGACCTGCCGCCGATCGATGTGCCTGATGGTATGGGCGCTGTGCCTGTGCCTGATGGTTCGAACGCACCGGCTGCGGCGGCGCCGATGGTTTTGACCGATCTAGAGCGCAAGTCCTTGGCAGGGGAGCGCGAGCTGCTGACCATGCTCACGAGCTACCCCGACCTGTTCCGCACGTATGCCGACCGCATCTGCTCCATCGAGTGGGTTGACCCACGTCACGAGTCCATCGCATGGGCCGTTCTGGCAACGCCGCCGGGAACCGATCCTGCAGCCTGCATGGATGCGGCGCGCTCAGTGTGTCCAGATGCGGCAACGCTTGTGAGTGCCGGGCGCATCTCGGCGACGAGCAAGCACCCCACTGAGACGAACATCGTGTTTATGCTCGATACGCTCGAGCTCTACACCATCAAGCGCCGCATGCGTGCCGCACAGGCCAAGCTGCGACAGGACCGTTCGCTCGATGATGAGGCCCGTCGCGCGCTGACCGTGCAGGCCGCGCAGGATTCGCAGCGTCAACGCGAGCTGCAAAAGTCGATCGGCGGCGTGGCGGACCCGTTCCGTTTGATTGGTTTGGAGACCGCAGGAACCGAACAGGCCTAGATGTTGTGGTCAACCAGCGTATTCTCGCCTATATCCAGTCCTCTTTTTGGGTATAGACGTCAATGTGTGTGCTAAAGTATTGAGTCCTGTGGACTATGAAGGGAGAATCTGTGCCAAAAAAGACTGAGAGCACGGGTACTGGGCTGGAATCCTACGTTGCAAAGCTCATGGGCAACGGCTCAAACAGGACTTCGGTAACCGAGGACGAGATTCAGGTCGCCCTGAAAGATATCGATGTTTCTGACGAGCAGCTCACTGCGGTGTATTCCGCGCTGCGCAACAGCGGCATCCAGATTATCTCCGCGAGCGGTAACGACGACGCCCCCATGGACGTCGACGATGACGATAACGATACCGATACCGACGATTTCGATGACGACGACGAGCACGATTCCGGCTCGCTCGACGATCATGAGCTCAAGATGGCCCGTCAGGCCGATGCCGAGATGGGTTCTTCCAAGAGCAAGAAGAAGCGCACCGTGCGCACGTCCCGTTCACGCTCCCGCGTGCGTGGCATCGATGCCTCCACGGTGATGCTGACCGGCGATCCGGTTCGTATGTACCTCAAAGAGATCGGCAAGGTCGACCTGCTGACCGCCTCCGAAGAGGTCGATCTGGCCATGAAGATCGAGGCCGGTCTTGAGGCCACCGAGAAGCTCGAGGCCGCCGATGCCGGTGAGCTCGAGCTCACGCGTGCCGAGATGCGTCGTCTTACGCGCATTGAGAACGTCGGCCTCGAAGCTAAGCAGGCACTCATCAGCGCAAACCTGCGTCTGGTCGTCTCCATCGCCAAACGCTATGTCGGCCGCGGCATGCTGTTCCTTGACCTGATCCAGGAGGGCAACCTCGGTCTGATCCGCGCCGTTGAGAAGTTCGACTACCAGAAGGGCTTTAAGTTCTCCACGTACGCCACGTGGTGGATCCGTCAGGCCATTACGCGCGCCATTGCCGATCAGGCCCGTACCATCCGTATTCCCGTGCATATGGTCGAGACCATCAACAAGCTCGTCCGCGTGCAGCGCCAGCTCCTTCAGGACCTGGGTCGCGACCCGACCCCTGAGGAGATCGGTGCCGAGATGGACATGAGCGCCGACCGCGTCCGCGAGATCCAGAAGATTTCGCAGGAGCCCGTGTCGCTCGAGACCCCCATCGGCGAGGAAGAGGATTCCCAGCTGGGCGACTTCATCGAGGACTCCCAGGCTATCGTTCCGCCCGATGCCGCCAGCTTCTCCATGCTGCAGGAGCAGCTCACCCAGGTGCTCGACTCGCTTGCCGATCGTGAGCGCAAGGTTATCGAGCTGCGCTTTGGCCTTGTCGACGGGCATCCCCGCACGCTCGAGGAAGTCGGCCGCGAGTTTGGCGTCACGCGCGAGCGTATCCGCCAGATCGAGTCCAAGACCTTGGCCAAGCTCCGCCACCCGAGCCGCAGCAGCAAGCTCAAAGACTATATCGAAAGCTAGTCAAGCAAGAAGCGCCCTCAAGCACATCCGCTTGGGGGCGCTTTCATGTGGTCATTGGGGACGTCCCCAATGACTAGGGGTTGATTTCCGATCTCAGCCGAACACATTGAGCAAATAGGCCATTCCCGCAGT
>CAJMOM010000178.1:0-3234 GCA_905215005.1 uncultured bacterium
CTCGCCCATCGCGCTCACGGCCCGCGAGTTCGACGTCCTCGCCCTGCTTATGGCTCATGCCGAGACCGTGCTCACGCGCGAGTGCATCGCGCACGAAGCGCTGGGCTACGAATACGTGGGCGACACCAACAACGTCGACGTACACATCGCGCACCTGCGTGCCAAGATCGAGGACGCTGGCGGCGCCCGCATCATCCAGACCGTGCGCGGGGTGGGCTATGTCTGCCGCGCGTAACGCCGAGGCCAAGCGCGTCACCTCCATCGCCCGTGCCATCAACTGGAGCTATATGTGGCGCCGCTTGATGAGCTACGTCTGGCTCGATCTGCTGCTGATGGTGATTGCGGCGGCGATCCTCGTCTATGGATACAACCAAACGCTGCCCGACAGCGCGTTTACCGCAGGCTGGATTCCCGGCGCCACCGTTCACAGCATGTCGCTGACGCCCGCGCGCGGCTGGGACCTGACAACGCTCACCTATACCGTCGAGCTTGCGCGCACCAGCAAGTCCTTCCCCCTCGCGCAGGACCTCGTCACGCTATGGCCTCTCTACCTTGTCGTTGTGGGTTGGCAGGTCATCAGCGTGCTCAACATGCTCGGCGGCGCGAGGCGCGTGCGCCGCACCATGGCGCCACTCAACGACCTGGCCTTGCGCGCGGACGAACTCGGCCGTATGCAGCTCTCCGGCGGCAAGATGGAAACGCTGGAGCAGGCCATCGAGCGCGCAAGCGTCGACTCGCCGAGCGTCACCACCGGCGACGCCGACCTAGCAAGCATCGAGGTCGCACTCAACCGCCTGCTGCGCCAGATGCAAGAGGCCAAGCTGCAGCAGATGCGCTTTGTCAACGATGCGAGCCACGAGCTGCGCACGCCCATCGCGGTGATTCAGGGCTACGTAAACATGCTCGACCGCTGGGGCAAAGACGACCCGGACGTGCTGGCAGAATCCATCGCGTCCCTCAAGGCCGAAAGCGAGCACATGCAGGAGCTCGTGGAGCAGCTGCTGTTTTTGGCGCGCGGCGATGCCGGACGCACGGTCCTGCGGAGTGCGGATACCAACCTGGCTGCACTGGTCGGCGAGGTATGCGAGGAATCGCAGATGATCGATACCGAGCACACGTATCGGCTGGCCTTTGACGCTGCGCTTGTCAGCGACCCGCGCTGCGACGCGCCCGTCGACGTGGCGCTCGTGAAGCAGGCTCTGCGCGTGATCGTGCAAAACGCCGCCAAGTACTCGGATGCGGGAACGACCGTCACATTTGGCGTAGCGCCGGATGCGGGCGCGGGCACGATCGACATAAGCGTTGAGGACGAGGGCATCGGCATGAACCAGGAATCCGCAGCTCACGCGTTTGAACGGTTCTACCGCGCCGACAATGCACGCGATGCCGGCGCACAGGGCTCGGGTCTGGGGCTTGCCATTGCCAAGTGGATCGTCGATAGCCATGGCGGCGTCATTGGCGTGACCTCAGTCGAGGGCGTCGGCAGCCGCTTTACGATTCGCCTGCCGCGCTAGGAAGCCCCTCGGCATAAATAAAGGGATAGGGCCACACGGCCCTATCCCTTTTTGCTAGCTATGGCAGCTTGTGCGCTACTCGCGGCACAGATGCACGGCGAAACCGGCGAACTCGCGCTTAAAGTACACGAGCTTGGTGCTACCGTCGGGCAGCAGCGCGCGCGACTCTTCGTTGACCTCGAGCCCGCGCTCGGCAAACCACTTCTCGGCCGCATCAATGTCGTTGACGGCAAAGCCGATGTGGCCCTTGGTGCCACGACCATTCTGCTTCATGACCTCGACCAGCGAATCGTTAAAGCACGAAACCGGGGTCTCGATAACGGGCAGACCCATCATCGTCGAGAACAGCTCCGCGATCTCCAGGGCGTCTGCCGGGTCGGTGGCGTTAATGCCCACATGGGCAACGCGCATGCCAAAGAGCTCGACCGGATTGGCGTTCTGCTCACTCATGCAGTCAGCGCCTACTGAGCCATGACGTCAAGAACGGCCTTCTCGGCAGCGACGCGGTTCATGCCGGTCATGAAGGGCACGCCGCTCACGTACGGGCAGGTAAGGCCCTCGGGGGCAACGGTGGTGGCGATCAGCAGATCGGCGCCCTCGTCGCAAACGTCCTTGGCCTCGGAGATGGCGCACTGCACGATCTCGTACTTGTCGGCGTAACCGTTGGCGTCGAGCATGGTGGCGACCTTCTGGGCAACGAGCGTGGAAGTAGCAGCGCCAGCACCGCAAGCCAAAACAATCTTCTTCATAGGTAATGTCTCCCTTCATGGTTTACTTTAGGTAAGTGTACCGCAGCGAGCGATGGCGCTCGGCCTCGATGCGCTTTTATGCCAGTTTGCTTGCACGCCGCGTATAATACATCTAGCACGTGTTGTCATACCGCTCGCTTTACGAGCGACTAAGGACTCTAAAATGCCCGATTCCCGCACCCTCTGGACCGCCGTCGTCATTATTTGTATCGCCATATCGGTGTTCTTTAGCGTAAAAAAACGCACCACGTTTAAGCGCCTGCAACAGCTTATGGCTGCCAAGCAGTGGGACGAGTTCGATCGTTTGCTCGATGGCAAACTCACCAGCATGCTGTACCCGCGCTATAACCGCGACTACCTGCGCCTGAACTCCTATCTGCTGCGCGAGGACCACAAGCGCGCCGACGAGATGTTCGATTTGCTGCTGGGACTCAATCTGCCCAAGATGCAGCGCGTCGACCTGGTGATTAAGGCCTTTAACTACTACGTTGGCCAGGAGGACCGCAAAAAGTCCAAGGAGCTGCTGCACGAGATCAAAGGCTTTGAGGGCGGCCAGGCCGAGGCAGTCGCACACGAATGCCAACTGATGTACGACACGATGATCCTCAAGCGCCACAACGACATTCCCGAGCTGGAGCGCATGCTCAAGGAGGCCGGTGACGACAAGGTCAAGAGCTGCCGCTTGGAGTATCTGTTGGCTCTGCAGTACAAGAACAAGGGCGACGAAGCCAAGTTCCAGGAGTTCCTGGAGAAGTCGGGGCAACACTCGATGGCCGTCAACGCGTAACGGACGGCTTGTGCTAGACTTCTAGTCTCACGGGGGCGTGGCGGAATTGGCATACGCAGGAGACTTAAAATCTCTCGCCGCAAGGATTGTGGGTTCGAGTCCCACCGCCCCTACCATATGGAGCTTTCGAGCCCGTGTCCCCAAGGGTGCGGGCTTACTTCTTTTAGATGCCGGTGGGACTCGA
>CAJMOM010000179.1:0-3204 GCA_905215005.1 uncultured bacterium
GCTTGTGCATGGTCGTCGCCGCGTTATCCAGGTAGATCATCGCACGACCTCCCACATATCGATCACGGTAAAGCCCTCGGTGGGAACGCCTGCCGCGGCAAGCTCGCCGCGTAGCAGCTCCTCATCTGCAGGCAGGGCTTTCCACGCCAGACCGCAGCCAGCGGCGACCTCCCCGGGCACGGGAATCGTTCGCCCGGGAAGGCCGCGCTCGATGCACAGGGCCTCGCAGCCCATGGCGGCCGCCGTGGTGGGAAACGTGATGACAAGCGCCGGGCGCTTCTCCCTCATGGCAACTCCAACCAATACGCTACGGGCGCACCACGCGCACGGCCTGCTCCATCTTCTCCACGATCACGTACATGTTGGTGACCTCGCCCACCGCAAGCTGGTCTTTAATGCCATAGTGGTCGAGGCAGGTACCGCAGGTGAGAATCTCGACACCCTGCTCGGCCAGGCCCTTCAGGTCATCGAGCACCGGCGAGCCCTCGACGGTGAGCTTGGCACCGCCGTTGTAGAACAGCATGGTCGCGGGCAGCTCCTCCTGCTGCGTCACGGCAAAGATAAACGCCTTCATGAGCTTGTGGCCCAACTCGTCGTCGCCACGGCCCATGCAATCGGTGTAGACGGAAATGACGAGTTTGCCCTTGCCGGCGCTGGCGTCGCAAAAAGCAGCACCGTCCTGCTCGGGGTCCGCAACGGCCACGGCACCGGCGGTCACGACAGTCACGTGCCACTCGGCGTCCGAGATTTTCTCGACCGAGGCCGTGCAGCCCTTCTCCTGCGCCATCTTGGAGATGTTCTTGACGGCGGTCTCGTTATCGACCGAGGTCACCACGGCACCCTCGCCATCAAGCTGTTTGAGTGCCTTAAGCGTCTTGACGACGGGCAGCGGGCAGGCATCGCCCATGGCATTGACTTCAATTTTGGTAGGCATAGCAAATTCCTTTCGAAAGAACCGTTCTAGAGAACGGTAAACAATTACATAAACGTGCGGGCTAGCGAACAACGCGGACGGCAGGACCGCCCGGCACCGCCTCGTACACGCGCCCGACAACGGCGGCGATACGTCCTTCGGCATCCAGGCGGCGCGCAAGCTCATCCACATCGGCAGCAGGCGCCGCAATAAGCAAACCACCCGAAGTCTGCGGATCGTACAGCGCGTCGAGCATACCCGGCTCCAGGTCCTCGTCGGCAGCCACACGCGGGCCAAAGAAGTCCTGGTTGCGGTAGGAGCCCGCGGGGATAATGCCCAGACGCGCCATATCGAGCACCTGGTCAAAGAGCGGCACCGCCCCCGACGCAAGCTCAACCTGCACGCCCGAGCCCTCGGCCATCTCACACGCGTGCCCGATCAGGCCAAAGCCCGTAATGTCGGTACAGCCGTGAAGCTCGAGTCCCTCGGCCAGACGAATCGGGGCCTCGTTGAGGGTGCGCATCGAGTCAAACATGGCTGCGGCCTCGTCCTGCTCGATAAGCTCGCCCTTAATGGCCGTGGTGATGATGCCCGAGCCGATCGCCTTGGTCAGCAGCAGAACATCGCCCACGCGTGCGCCGCTGTTGGCGAGCATGCGGTCGAGCGCGACAAAGCCGCTCACGGACAGGCCGTACTTGGGCTCGTCGTCGTTGATGGTATGGCCGCCCGCGATGGAGCAACCCGCCTCGACGCACTTGTCGGCGCCGCCCGCCAGAATCTGACCGGCAACCTCGATGCCCAGACAACTGGGTATGCAGAGCAGGTTCATGGCATGGCTCGGCCGCCCGCCCATGGCGTAGATGTCCGACAGCGAGTTGGCCGCGGCGATCTGGCCAAACAGAAACGGGTCGTCGACCATCGGTGGAAAGAAGTCGATGGACTGCACAAGCCCCAGGTTCTCCCCTACGCGGAAGACGCTCGCATCGTCGGAGGTATCGAACCCCACGAGCAGGTTGTCGTTATGCACATTGGGCAAGTCGCCCAGGACCTGGGCGAGGGCTCCGGGAGCCAACTTAGCGGCTCAACCGCTCGCGGCCGTCATGGACGTGAGCCTCATGGTGTCCTTAGCCATACGAACCCCCTTCCAACAAATCAACGACTTTAAGTATACGCCCCAGGCACGCTTCCCAAGAGACCGCCGACGGCTCGAACGTCGAAGGCGGATCCGCAAGCGCCTGCGCGATAGCATCTGCCAGTGCGCGCTCAAACAACGGAAGGTCGGCCGCCTCGGGCGTGTCGACATCCGTCATACGCGGCGGCGCCACCCACGTCACGGGAGCGCCGGGAAGCATCGCCTCCATCCAGGGACGAACGCCGGGCAAATCGGTCGCCACAACTTTGCAGCCGCACGCGAGGGCCTCGATCGTCACGAGCGGCAGACCCTCGTAAAACGAAGGCAGCACAAAGACGTCGGAACTGCGGTAGGCACGCACGAGTTCATCGCTATCCAGGCGCCCCGCCAGCGTCACCGGCACATCCGAGGCCGCGGTCAAGCGCTCGATACGCGCGTACTCGGCATCGTCACCGCGGCCGCCCACAAGTACCAAGCCAGATGAGCGGACGCCATCGTCAATCGGCAATGACACAGCTCGAACCAGCGACTCGACGCCCTTTTTAAAGCAAATCTTGCCCACGTACACAAGCGATCCCGGCTGCCTCGCCACGCTTGCGTCACTGCAGAAGACGCGATGGTCGTAACCCGTTCCAATCACGTGGATGCGATCGGCATCGACGCCGCACACCAGGCCAATCTGCTCAGCCTGCTCAGCATGGAGAGCAAAGACGGCATCGAGCCGACGAACCGCACGTACGATGCGATCGCGCTCGAGCGCATGCGAACGCAGCTGGCGCAGGTCGGTCGAATGGCACACGGCAACAACCGGCACGCCCCGGACGCACTCGCGCGCCAATGCGGTCACCAGATACAGGTGATGGCAGAGCACCAGATCGGGCCGAAACTCAGCCACCGCCCGATCGATTGCTGCAGCAAATGCCCGCTCAAATGCCTTGAGCATCGAAGGCGTCAGGTCACGATAGCGCGTGGAGGGATAGGGCATGACATCGGACATACCGCAGATGGGAAACGGCAGCTCGGGCGACTCGAACGGTACGGCAAACACGGCAGCACGCCGGTCCAGCTCGCCTTGGGTATCACCCGGTGCCGCGCCGCAAAGCACGGCAGCGCGATGCCCCGTCTCGATCTGCTCGCGCACGAGCGCGGCAAGGTAGGT
>CAJMOM010000180.1:0-3177 GCA_905215005.1 uncultured bacterium
ACGACGCAGTATTCGTTTTATCCGCAGCTCTCGGTGGCGGCGCCGTGGCCGGGCTATGTTGTGTACGCTGCCTGGATGGTGCTGCCTTGCGCGTTGCACGCGAGTGATGAGAAGAGGTTTGGCTGATGGCTCGGTTGGATAGGGGCCCGGTGTCGGGCGCGGCGTGCGGCCCGGATATGCCGGCGATTGAGGTGCGGAGCCTGAGCTTTGCCTACCCCGATGCTGATGCTGCGGTGCTCGAGGGGCTCGACTGGTCTGTTTCCCAAGGTGCATTTGCGCTGCTTGTTGGCGGTACCGGATCGGGTAAGTCGACGCTGCTGTCGCTGCTCAAACCCGAGATCGCTCCGGCGGGCGAGCGCACTGGCGAACTGCGCGTGCTGGGCGAGAACGTCGCCGACATGGATGTGCGGGCATCGGCGGAGCGCGTGGGCTATGTGTTCCAGGATCCCGAGAACCAGATCGTGTGCGAAACCGTGTGGCACGAGATGGCGTTTGGCCTGGAAAACTTGGGGCTAGCGCGTGATGAGATGCGCCGTCGCGTAGCTGAGACCAGCTATTTCTTTGGGCTGGAAGATTGGCTCCAACGCGACACCGATACGCTTTCGGGCGGACGCAAACAGCTGCTGTCGCTGGCGGCTGTGCTGGCATTACGCCCGCGCGTGCTGCTGCTCGACGAGCCCACGTCTCAGCTCGATCCCGTTGCCGAGAAGAATTTTCTGCACGCGCTGTTTCGCGTGAACCGTGAGCTGGGCTGCACGGTTGTTGTGGCTACGCATCAGCCGCGGCCGATGCTCGAATACGCGACGCGTGCGTACCGGATCGAGGACGGTCGCGTGCGCGAGGTGGCGGATATGGCTTCTTTGGGACGCCGAGAATCGCTGTTTTCCGATGACATGTTGGGGTGGGGTGCCATCCGATGTGCAAAAAACGGAGTATTCAGCAGGCGTGAGGACAATTTGGGCTCTCTGGAGCCGCCCGGGGACGTATCGAGCGCGAAAAAAAGTTCGGAATCGGACAAATCGTCCGAATTTGTGGCGCAAACGTCGCTTGAGAACGGCTCGGAAGCCTTCCCGCGCACGGATGGAAGCAGAATACTCCAAAAAATGCACGGCGGGTCGGCTACCACCCTGTCGGAAGGCTGGTTTCGCTACGATCGAGCGTCCGGCTGGGTGCTGCGCGGGCTCGATGCGTCGTTTTCGGCTGGCGCGGTGCATGCGGTTGTGGGCGGTAACGGCTGCGGCAAGTCGACGATGCTTTCGGTGCTGGCCAAGACTGCCGAGCTGCAGCGTGGTCGTATGGTGCGCGGGGCGGCCTCGGCTGCGCTGCTGCCTCAGAATCCCAAAGCATTGCTGGTTGCCGAGACGGTTCGCGATGAGCTGATGGAATGGGCCTCGACCTGCGGATACGACGAGGCCGCAGCACGGGAGCAGACAGCGCGCCTGGGTCTGGCGGGCTTGGAGGCGCGTCACCCGTACGATCTTTCGGGCGGACAGCGCCAGCTGCTTGCGTTGGCAAAGCTGCTGCTGATCGGCCCCGAGCTGCTGCTGCTTGACGAACCCACGAAGGGCTTGGACCTGGAGAGCCGTCGCATCATCGCTCGCGCCCTGCGTGACCATGCGAGGGCTGGCGGTACCGTCATCATGGCTACACACGATTTGGACTTTGTCGAGCAGGTAGCCGACGACGTCGCCATGATGTTTGACGGCGAGATTGCCTGCATGGAGCCCCCGGCCGACTTCTTTGCCGACAACGTGTTCTATAGGGCGTGATGGGATGACGGACTGTCGTTTCTCGCGCTTGCTTGCAAAACTGGAGATCCCGCTGTTGTTGGCGGTGCCGGCGGTGATGGCTGCGGCGTTGCTGGCGGGTGTTGAGCAGGCAGCGTTGGCCATGCTGATTGTGGTGGCGCTGGTGCTCGCGCTGTTCTTTGCGGGTTACGAGGCATCTCGTCCGGGTTTGCGCCAGATTATGCCCACACTGGTGCTGGCGGCGCTGGCCGCGGCGGGGCGCATCCTGTTCGGACCCATTCCCGACTTTAAACCGGTGAGCGCGATCGCCATCATTGCGGGGGTGACGCTTGGCCGTCGCAATGGTTTTATGGTTGGCGCGCTGGCGGCGCTGACCAGCAATTTCTTTTTTGGACAGGGCATGTGGACACCGTGGCAGATGTATGCCTGGGGCCTGGTTGGCTATGTTGGCGGTGTGCTGGCGCATACCGGTGCGTTTGACCGTGCGGATGGAACCGTGCGCATGCCGGCGCTGTTGGCGTATGGCTTTGCCTCGGGTCTGCTGTACGGCGTGGTGATCAACGCCTATGACATCATCGGTTTTGTGCAGCCGCTCACGTGGGCGGGAGCCGTGGCGCGTCTTGCCGCCGCCGTACCGTTCGATATCACGCACGGACTCGCGACCTGTGTGTTTTTGGCCGCCCTGTACAAGCCCTGGTGTCGCCGCATCAACCGAGTCGTCGTGAAATACGGACTGTAGGGCATTTACTGTAAGGCATTTCGCGTTCCCTCACGAACTTGCGGTGGAATAGTTCTCGTTTTTGGCTATTTGCTGCCCAAACAGGAACTATTCCACCGCAACTTATAGGGGGAGAGGGGTCACATGATCTGTTTTCCTCCGTCCCCCAGGAATTACTTGAGGCTAGAGTTCTAGCGTGAGGGTGACGGGGCAGTGATCGCTGCCGAAGATGTCGCCGCGGATGCCCGTGTCGCGCACATTGCCGGCGATTGCGTCGCTCACCAGGAAATAATCGATGCGCCAGCCGGCGTTGTTCTTGCGGGCATTAAAGCGATAGCTCCACCAGCTGTAGACGCCCTCGACGTCCGGATTAGCCGTGCGCCAGGTATCGGTAAAGCCGGCGTTGAGCAGCTCGGTAAACTTACCGCGCTCTTCGTCCGAAAAGCCTGCGTTGCCGCGGTTGGACTTGGGGTTCTTAAGGTCGATCTCTTCGTGCGCCACGTTAAAGTCGCCGCAGGTTACGACGGGCTTGCCGGTTTCGTGCTCAAGCGCGCCCAAAAAGCCGCGATAGGCATCGTCCCAGGCCATACGCACGTCGATGCGCGCGAGCTCATTTTGCGCGTTGGGCGTATAGACGTCGACAAACCAAAACTTGTCGAACTCGAGCGCGCAGACGCGGCCCTCGGTTGCGGCTTGGGCGACGAGCTCGGC
>CAJMOM010000181.1:0-3154 GCA_905215005.1 uncultured bacterium
CCGTGGCGACCGCGCTCATGCCACCCCTGTGCGCGGCGGGCTACGGCATCGCCATCGCAAGCGGGTCGCTGTTTCTCTCGGCGCTCTACGAGTTTGGCATCAACGTGGTCTTTATCGCGCTGGCGGCCGAAGCCGTATTGCTTCTTTTGCGTGTACCGCTCAAGCGCGACCTCAACGGCGACGGCATTGTGACCGCCGAAGAAGATGCCGAGGTCGACGAGCTGTCACGCAAGGTGCGCCGCCGCATCATTGTGGGCACGGTAGTCTTTGCCATCCCCTGCATCGTTATGACAGCGGGGTCTATTGGCTCGGCGCAGGCCGGCGTACAGGACGGCTACGGCGTCACCGAAACCACGCGCGAGCTTGCTGCGGTGCTGTCAGGCTTTAAGGATTACACCGTCGCCGTCGAGACCTCGGCCACCGAAGGGGACGAGGGAGGCATTGTAGAGCGCGAAATCGTCGCCCATGTGACAACGAGCGAGGCGCTCGGGACGCACGACCGCCACGTCGCCCGCAAGCTCATCGACCTCAATGTGCCCGATCTCGACCGCGTGGAGTTCGATGTGAAGTGATGCCGGCGCGGGATGAATGCTCGCACGGACGCAAGTTACGACGAGGCGCAGACGCGATACGGACACGAGCAAATTGCGGCGTGCAGTTCACACCCGAGCCCCGCTCGCTGTTTTATTGCCGTGAATCAGACGTCCGCATCGACATCGCCAGACTCCACCGTAAACGCCGGATCGGTGCTCACAAGATAAAATCGGGTCACCTTAGTATTTCTAATTAGGTAAATCTGCCCCTGATTGCGTCGGCGCGATATATACGCAACGTGAACCGTGCCGAATTCTTCGCCGTTTTCCTTCTTTAATACCAGGATATTGGGATCATCCGTACGCTTAAACTGCCCGTCTGTGCAGATTCCGTCTTTGTCGACCAGCTGCCATCGACAGTTGTCCTCCTCAAGAAAGGCCAGGGTTTCCCGACTCGTCTTGTCGTCCCGATAGTAACCGTCAATGGCAAACCCTTCGGAAGCGCATTCCTGCATATAGGACGTTTCTCGGCTTATAGCAAACAGCCCTGTAGCGCCCAGGAGCACAGCCAGGCAGACCACTGCAATAGCAACCGGGATAACACGCGGGCTCATGTCGCCCACCCGATAGTTGTTTAACGGAGCGTTAAACATACCTGGAACCTCCGATATCAGGGGGAACATCGCCAGCAGGCAGGCGACAACTATATGTTTCTGACATCAAACCATATGGCCGCCACTCGCGGAAGGGGCATCGGCGAACGGCGTGTTTTCATACTCCATTGGTCAAACCTAAGCGCGGCCCTACAGCTCGTACTTGTACACGCGGTAGATATACTTTTCGGCTTCCATCTCGTAGGTGGCGATGGGCAGTCCGCAGCGATCATCTCGTCGTTTGGCAGATAGGTCACACTGTGCTGGCCCGCATTGAGCGAAAAATCGCCCTGGGCTTGCAGCAGCTTGTCCTCAAAGCCCGAGCCGGCCCAAAAATCGGGCAAGCCCACGGAAGGCTGTAGCAAGGTCATTTGCGCAACATATGTCCAGCAAAAACGGGTGGTAGCCGGTCCGGCTACCACCCGTTTGTCTCATATCTAGCCCATAGCAGGCAAGCTACTTCTTAATGCCGCGCCCCAGACGCTTGGCGACCGATGCAACGGCCTCCTCGCTGGCCGGCCCACAACTCACGCAGCCGTCATGGGCACGCATCTGGCCGGTGACCTCGTCCATCGCGAGCGGCGCCACCTTCTCGAGCTTAAAGCCCTTGCCGGCGCGCATGTTTTCCTTGGCCACGCTGATCATGAGCTTAATGCGGTTGAGCTGGTTGACCTCGGATGCACCGGGATCGTAGTCCACCGCAACGATGTTGCTCTCGGGGTGCTGACGGCGCAGCTCCTTGATCACGGCCTTGCCCACCACGTGGTTGGGCAGGCACGCGAAGGGCTGCGTGCAGATGATGTTGGGCGCGCCGTGGTCGATCAGGTCGAGCATCTCGGCCGTGAGCAGCCAGCCCTCGCCCATGTTGTTGCACACCGAAAGCACCGTGCGGGCCTTGTCGGCCATGGTGCCGATGCGCTCGGGCGCCTCAAAGCGGCGGGACTTTTCGAGCAGCTCCTCCACCGGTGTGCGCATCCAGTCCACGAGCTTGATGAGCGCCTGCATACCAGCGCGCGTGGTAGCAGAGCTTCCCAGTTCGTCCTTCTGCAGCTCGGCGTTGCTCATGGAGTACAGGAAGAAGTCGAGCAGGCCCGGCACCACGGCCTCGCAGCCCTCGCGCTCGATAACGTCGACCACGTGGTTGTTGGCCGTGGGATGGAACTTGACCAAGATCTCGCCAACCACGCCCACGCGCGGCTTGGTGCCCTCGCTCACGAGCGGCATAGTGTCGAACGCGCGAATGGCCTCACGGCACAGCTTGGTGTAGTTATGCCTGTTGAACTTGGGCGCCAGCTTGCGGGCGCGCGCCATGTACTCCTCGTAGAGTGCGTTGGCGGCACCGGGCGTGGCCTCGTACGGGCGGCAGCGGTAGAGCATCTGCATCATTACGTCACCAAAGAGCACCGCGTAGACTGCCTGCTTGAGCAGTGCTGGCGTAATCTTAAAGCCGGGGTTGTCCTCGCCCAGCGCCACGGCCGAAAGCGAGATCACCGGAATCTCGGGGTGGCCGCTCTCGCGCAGGGCCTTGCGGATGAGCGCGATGTAGTTGGTGGCACGGCAGCCGCCGCCGGTCTGGCTGATAACCACGGCCGTCTTGGACAGGTCGTACCGACCGCTCTCGATGGCCTCCATAATCTGGCCCGTCACCAGGATCGACGGATAGCAGATGTCGTTGTTCACGTAGCGCAGGCCGGCCTCGACGGCATCGTGGTCAGTCGAGGGCAGCAGCTCCAAGTTGTAGCCAGCACCACGGAACACCTCTTTGACCAGGTCAAAGTGGATCGGCGCCATCTGCGGGCACAGGATGGTGTAGCCCTCCTCGCGCATCTGCTCGGTAAAGGGGACCTTGGGCCACGCGGTCGAAGCACTCTCGCGCTGCGCCTCGAACGTGTACTTGCGGCTCGCGAATGCGGGGGCATCCGTGGAGGGCGCCACCGGCGCGGCATCGCCCTGCTCGTAGGCCTCGCC
>CAJMOM010000182.1:0-3100 GCA_905215005.1 uncultured bacterium
GCGAGGTACCCGTGCCGTCGCTGCTCGCCGTGGGCTGCGTGCACAACCACCTGATCCGTGCCGGCGTGCGCACCTTTGCCGATATCGTGGTGGAGTGCGGCGATGCCGTGTCTCCGCACGACTTTGCGGCGCTGGTGGGCTACTCCGCAAGCGGCATCTACCCGTACAACGCGCATGCGTGCATCCGCAATCTGGCGACACGCGGCGACCTGGACGTGACGACCGAGCAGGGCATCGCCAATTACAACAAGGCCGCGACGGCGGGCATCGTCTCCATCATGTCCAAGATGGGCATCTCCACGGTGCAGAGCTACCACTCCGCGCAGATCTTCGAGGCCGTTGGCTTTACGCCGGAGTTCGTCAACGCGTACTTCGCCGGCACGGTGAGCCGTGTGGGCGGTATGGGTGTCGAGGACGTCGAACGCGAGCAAAATGAGCGCTATGACGCCGCGCTCGCTATCCTTAAGAGCCCGGCTCCCGATCAGCTGCCCACGTTGGGCCTGACCAAGTGGCGCCCGCTCGGCGGCGAGGATCACCTCATCGATCCGCAGACTGTCTACTTGCTGCAGACCGCCTGCCGTGAGGACAGCTACGACACCTTTAAGGAGTACAGCCCCCGCCTGCACCGCACCGGCCGTGCCGTGCGCCTGCGCGACCTGCTGGACTTTGATGCCAGCGGCCGCACCCCGGTTTCGCTCGACGAGGTGGAGCCCGCGCTCAATATCGTCCGCCGCTTTAACACCGGCGCCATGTCGTACGGTTCCATAAGCAAAGAGGCACACGAGTGCATGGCCATTGCCATGAACCGCCTGCACGGCCGCTCCAACTCGGGCGAGGGCGGCGAGGACCCGCGCCGCGAGACCCCGCTGGCCAACGGTGACTCTAAGAACTCCGCCATCAAGCAGGTGGCAAGCGCGCGCTTTGGCGTGACGAGCCGCTACCTGTGCAGCGCCTTCGAGATTCAGATCAAGATGGCCCAGGGCGCCAAGCCCGGCGAGGGCGGACACCTGCCCGGCAAGAAGGTCTACCCCTGGATCGCCGAGGTTCGTCAGTCCACGCCCGGCATCGGCCTGATCTCGCCTCCGCCTCACCACGACATCTACTCCATCGAGGACTTGGCGGAGCTGATCTTCGATCTTAAGAACGCCAACCCCGGTGCGCGCGTGTCGGTCAAGCTGGTCAGCGAGGCCGGCGTCGGCACCATCTCCACCGGTGTGGCCAAGGGCGCTGCCGACAAGATCTTGATCAGCGGTCATAACGGCGGCTCGGGTGCCGCGGCGCGCGACTCCATTTGGCACGCCGGCCTGCCGCTGGAGCTTGGCCTTGCCGAGGCCCAGCAGACGCTGCTGCAAAACGGCCTGCGCTCACGCGTGGTGCTCGAAGCCGACGGCAAGCTCATGGACGGCACCGACGTCGCTGTCGCCTGCCTGTTGGGCGCCGAGGAGTTTGGCTTTGCGACCATGCCGCTCATCTCCATGGGCTGCCTCATGCAGCGCGACTGCCAGCAGGACACCTGCCCGGCCGGCATCGCTACGCAAAACTGCCGCCTGCGTCGCGGCTTCCGCGGCAAGCCCGAGCACGTTGAGCACTTTATGCTCTTTGTTGCCGAGCAGCTGCGCGAGGTCATGGCGAGCCTGGGCTTCCGCACGGTCGACGAGATGGTCGGCCATCCCGAGTGCCTGCGCCAGATCGAGGTCCCGGGCAACCGCAAGGCTAACCTGCTGGATCTGTCGCCCGTGCTGGCGAGCGCGACCTGTGAGTTTGGTGCCCACATCCCGGGTGCCGACGGCCGTCACTTCCTGCCCCAGATGGCTGCGGACAGCGAGCTCGACAAGACGCTCGACTCCACGTTGTTTGTGCCCTATACGGCCGATGCCCGTGCGCACCTGCGTCCGATTCGCTTCCGCGCCGACATCGCCAACGTCAACCGCTGCGTGGGCACCATTTTGGGCAACGCGGTGACCAAGGCGCATCCCGAGGGCCTGCCCGCCGGCTCCATTACCATCGATTGCGATGGTTCGGCCGGTCAGAGCTTTGGCGCGTTCCTTCCGCGTGGCATTACGCTCAACGTGTGCGGCGACGCCAACGACTACTTTGGCAAGGGCCTTTCGGGCGGCGAGGTGTCGGTGCGCCCCAACCCGCATGCGACCTATAAGTTCGACGAGAACATCATCGTGGGCAACGTTGCGTTCTTTGGCGCTACGAGCGGCCGCGGCTTCATCAACGGTCTGGCCGGCCAGCGCTTTGGCGTACGCAACTCCGGTGCCACCGTGGTGGTCGAGGGCTGCGGCAACCATGGCTGCGAGTACATGACGGGCGGTCTGGCGCTCATCCTGGGCGAGGTCGGGCAGAACTTCGCCGCCGGCATGACGGGTGGCGTGGCCTATGTCTTTGACCAGTACGGCACGCTCGATGCCCGTGTGAACCACGAGAGCGTTGAGCTTAAAGCCCCGACGGCCGGCGAGCTGGCGCAGATTCGCGAGCTCATCCAGGAGCACGTAGACGCGACGCAGAGCCCGCGCGGCATTAAGCTGCTCTACAGCTTTGAGACGATGAGCAAGCACTTTGTGAAGGTCATTCCGACCGAGTACGAGCGCGTGCTGGCGATTGTCGCCGCCGCCGAGGCCGTCGGCAAGACGCATGCGCAGGCCGAGGAGCTGGCGTTTGACATTGTGACCGGTCGCGCGAGTGACGCGGATGTTGCTCGCTTCGATGTTGCGGGCGGTGCTGCGGGTGCTGCGTCCGTGGCTGCCAGCTCTGTTGCTTCGACCAAGAAGGAGGCGTAAGTGCCATGGGCAAGCCCGGTGCTTTTCTTGATATCGATCGCGTGACCCATGAGCTGCGCCCCGTGGAGGAGCGCAGCCGCGATTTCGATCCGCTGTACGTGGAGCTCGACGACGACGCGCGCCGTGCCCAGGCGAGCCGCTGCATGATGTGCGGTGTGGCGTTTTGTCAGATGGGCGCGAGCTTTGGCAAGGCACGTCCGAGCGGCTGCCCGCTGCACAACCTGATTCCCGAGTGGAACGAGCTGGTGTACCGCGGCCGCTGGGATGAGGCTGCCGAGCGCCTGTCGCTCACCTCGCCCATGCCCGAGTTTACG
>CAJMOM010000183.1:0-3077 GCA_905215005.1 uncultured bacterium
GCTGCTCGTCGTCGACGCCTCCGTGGGCGTCACCGAGCAGGACCAGAAGGTCATGGGCCTTGCCATCGAGCGCGGCTGCGCCATCGTGGTGCTGCTCAACAAGTGGGACCTGCTCGACGACGACCGCAAGCGCGAGGCCTGCATGGAGACCATCGACCGCCGTCTGGGCGTCATGGCTCCCTGGGCCCAGTACCTGCGCATCTCTGCCCTGACCGGCCGCAGCGTCGAGAAGATCTGGGCAATGGTAGACGCCGCCGAAAAGACGCGCTCGCAAAAGATCAGCACCTCGCGCCTCAACACGTTCCTCACCGACCTGCGCGAGTTCGGTCATACCGTGGTGGACGGCAAGCGCCGCCTGCGCATGCACTACGTGACCCAGACGGGCGTCAACCCGCCGACGTTCACATTCTTCGTCAACCACAGCGATCTGGTCAACGACACCTACCAGCGCTACGTGGAGAACCGCATGCGCTCGACCTTTGACTTTGCCGGGACACCCATTCGACTCTTCTTTAGGAAGAAGGAGCAAAAGGATGCATAATCCGATTCTGCTGACCGCCATCTGCGCCGTGGTCTCGTTCTTTATCGGGGCGATTCCGTTTGGCCTAATCCTGGGCCGCGTGTTCAACCATACGGATATTCGCAAGGCGGGCTCCGGCAACATCGGCACCACCAACGCCCTGCGTGTGGCCGGCCCCAAGGTGGCCGCGCTCACCCTGCTGCTCGACTGCCTTAAGGGCGCTATCTGCGTCCTTATCGCGCGTCCGCTCATCGCGAGCGTGGGCTACGGCTTCCCTGTGAGCATCATGGCGCCTGGAGCCCCCGGCGACTGGATGCTTGGCGTCATCTGCCTGGCTGCGGTGTGGGGTCACATCTTCTCGCCCTACCTCAACTTTCACGGAGGCAAAGGTATCGCCGTGGGCTTGGGCGTGATCCTCGCCTGGTACTGGCCAATCGGACTTTCGCTGTTGGGCATGTTTATCGTAGCCGTCGCCATCACCAAGTTTGTGTCGGTAGGCTCGCTTGCCGCGGCCATCGGTCTTCCCATCGCCGCCTGCGCCGTCTTTCCGTACAGCAGCCTGGGACTTAAGTTTTGCATGGCGATGATCGGCATCACCGTGGTATGGGCCCATCGCTCGAATATCCAAAAGCTCATGACGGGTAAGGAGTCCAAGCTCTCGTTTACCAAGCGCGTCGCCGAGCCCGACGATAAGTAGGAGAGAGCCATGAATGTTGCGCTGATTGGCTCCGGCTCCTGGGGAACCGCCGTCGCCGGCCTTGCTGCCGCGCGAGCCGAGCGCGTGACCATGTGGGCCCATAGTGAGCAGGCGGCCGCTGGCATTAACGGCGAGCACCGTAATCCTCGCTACCTTGTGGGCTACGAGCTGCCCGATAACGTGGTAGCAACGACCGATCTCGCCCAGGCGCTCGACGGCGCCGAGGCCATCATCTTCGCCGTTCCTTCGACGCACCTGCGTGGCGTCTGCCACCAGGCCGTGCCCTTTATCGCCGCCGATACCCCGGTGCTCTGCCTCACCAAGGGCATTGAGCCCGAGTCCGGCCTGCTCATGAGCGAGGTCATCGCCAGCGAGATCGGCAACGAGGCGCGCGTGGCGGCGCTCTCGGGTCCCAACCATGCCGAGGAGATCTGCCGCGGCGGGCTTTCTGCCGCCGTCATCGCCAGCAAAGATCCGCAGATAGGGGAGACCTTTAAGGAACTGCTCCTGTCCACGGCCTTCCGCATCTATCTGTCGCAAGACATGACCGGTGTCGAGGTCTGCGGCGCCATGAAAAATGTCATCGCCATCGTGTGCGGCATCTCCGCCGGCACCGGCGCGGGCGACAACACGCTCGCCCTCATCATGACACGCGGCCTAGCCGAGATCAGCCGTCTGGTGCACGCCCGCGGCGGTCAAGCTATGACCTGCATGGGACTTGCCGGCATGGGCGACCTCATTGCCACCTGCACCTCGGAGCATTCGCGCAACCGCACCTTTGGCTACGAGTTTGCCCACGGCGTGTCGCTCGACGAGTATCAGACGCGCACGCATATGGTGGTCGAGGGCGCCGTCGCCGCCCGCAGCGTGAGCGAGCTCGCCCGTTCACTGGGCGTAGACATTCCGCTCACCTTTGCCGTGGAGCAAACGCTCTACAACGGTGTTACTTTGGATAGGGCGCTCGAGATCCTTACCGACCGCGTCCCCTCTCAAGAGTTCTACGGACTCAACGACTAGCGCAGAAAGGCTTCTACCATGGGTTCCATTAAAATCGCTCCGTCCGTCCTTTCGGCCGACATGGCCAACCTCAAGGGCGAGCTCGACAAGATCGCCGGCGCCGATTACGTGCACTTTGACGTTATGGACGGTCATTTTACCGGCAACCTCACCTTTGGCGTTGACATCCTCAAGGCCGTCAAGCGCTCCACCGACGTGCCGGTCGACGCGCACCTGATGGTATCGAACCCCGACGAGACGGTCGATTGGTACGCCGACGCCGGTGCCGATATGATCACCGTTCACTACGAGGCCTCCACACACCTGCACCGCACGCTCACGCATCTGCAGCAGCGCGGCGTCAAGGCCGGCGTTGTGCTCACCCCCGCCACGCCCGTTTGTGTGCTCGAAAGCATCATCGACGTTGTCGACATGGTACTGCTCATGAGCGTGAACCCCGGCTTTGGCGGCCAGAGCTTTATCCCCGGTACCATCGCCAAGCTACACGAGCTCAAAGCCATGTGCGAGCGTCACGGCGTTTCACCCCTCATCGAGGTCGACGGCGGTATTTCTTCCAAGAACATCGCCGAGGTCGTCAAGGCTGGCGCCAACGTGCTCGTGGCCGGCTCCGCCGTATTTAAGTCCGAAGATCCCGCTGCCGAGGTTGCGCTGCTGCAGAAGCTGGGCAACGAGGCCGCACAGGAGGCATAAACCCTTATGACCGCAGGTCAAAACCGCATACCCGTGAATCTTGACTATGCCGCCTCGACGCCCATGCGCGCCGAGGCGCTCCATGCGCAGCGCGAATACGACGACAGCGAGCTTGCCGGCGTCAACCCCAACTCGCTGCATTCGCTCGGCCGC
>CAJMOM010000184.1:0-3061 GCA_905215005.1 uncultured bacterium
TTCGTGTCCTGCCCCGACTGGGTCACCGCTCGCGGCATGCGCACCCTGGGCGCTCCCGAGAAGGGCGACCCGCGCGTCATTTCCGGCGAGTCCGGCGCTGTGACCACCGGCCTGGTCGAGACCCTCATGCTCGATCCCGAGTACGCTGAGCTCAAGGAACTCATCGGCCTGGACAAGACGAGCTCCGTGCTCTGCTTCTCCACCGAGGGCGACACCGATCCCGACCAGTATCGCCGCATTGTTTGGGAAGGCGAATATCCCACTTGCTAATCGTTAGGGCGGAGTAAATAGGTATCGCTCCGCCACCTCACAGGTAGATTCCTTCGTTTGAAAGGTTATGAACAATGGCTAAAGAACTCGATTTCGACGCTATCAAGGCTGCTGCTGAGTCTCACCGCGCCGACATGACTCGCTTCCTGCGCGCTATGATCTCCCACCCCTCTGAGTCCTGCGAGGAGGGTGAGGTTGTCGCCTGCATCAAGGCCGAGATGGAGAGCCTTGGCTATGACGAGGTCAAGGTCGACGGCCTGGGCAACGTCATGGGCTTTATGGGCGAGGGCGACAAGATCATCGCCATCGACTCTCACATCGACACCGTTGGCATCGGCAACATCGAGAACTGGGACGCCGATCCCTACGAGGGCTACGAGACCGACGAGATCATTTACGGCCGCGGCGGCTCCGACCAGGAGGGCGGCATGGCTTCCGCTACCTACGCTGCCAAGATGATGAAGGACATGGGCCTCATCCCCGAGGGCTACAAGATCATGGTCGTCGGCACCGTCCAGGAAGAGGACTGCGACGGCATGTGCTGGCAGTACATCTACAACAAGGACGGCATTAAGCCCGAGTTCGTCATTTCCACCGAGCCCACCGACGGCGGCATCTATCGCGGTCACCGCGGCCGCATGGAGATCCGCGTCGACGTTCACGGCACCTCCTGCCACGGCTCCGCTCCCGACCGCGGCGACAACGCCATCTACAAGATGGCCGACATCATCGCCGACGTCCGCGCCCTCAACAACAACGGCTGCGACGAGTCGACCGACATCAAGGGCCTCGTCAAGATGCTCGACCCCAAGTACAACCCCGAGCACTTCGAGGACGCCCGCTTCCTGGGCCGCGGCACCTGCACCGTCAGCCAGATCTTCTACACCAGCCCCAGCCGCTGCGCTGTCGCTGACTCCTGCGCCATCTCCATCGACCGTCGTATGACCGCCGGCGAGACCTGGGAGTCCTGCCTGGACGAGATCCGCAACCTGCCGGCAGCCAAGAAGTACGGCGACGACGTGAAGGTCTCCATGTACATGTACGACCGTCCGTCCTGGACCGGCGAGGTCTACGAGACCGAGGCTTACTTCCCCACGTGGATCAACAAGGAGACCGCTCCGCACGTCAAGGCCCTCGTCGACGCCCACAAGGCCATGTTCGGTGACGAGCGCATCGGCTGCGAGCCCAGCATGGACAAGCGCACCGGTCGCCCGCTGTGCGACAAGTGGACCTTCTCTACGAACTGCGTTTCCATCCAGGGCCGCTATGGCATCCCCTGCGTGGGCTTTGGCCCGGGTGCCGAGTCTCAGGCTCACGCTCCCAACGAGGTCACCTACAAGGACGACCTGGTCACCGCTGCCGCCATGTATGTGGCTGCCCTGAACCTCTACGATCCGAGCCAGGCCGATGGCGACGCCACCGTGTTCCGCGCCGGTCTGACCAACAACAAGATCGATTAGTCCCATTCCTCGATTTTGTTGAGCCGGGGGCCGTTCGTGTCCCCGGCACCCCCTGTTGACTCGGGGCCCGCGGTCGTTATCTTCCATGCTTCCTCAACGGTGGCGGGTCCTCGTCATAGTGCTCTGCATGTTCTAGCCACACGCGCATGCCGGAGCACGTCTGCTCATTGCGATCGTTTCATCTTTTGAAAGGACATTTCCATGGACGCCAAGTTTACCGAGCTTGTCGAGCAGCTGAACGGCCTCGATTTTAAGGGTATGTACGGCAGCGACTTCCTGCACACCTGGGACAAGACCACCGATGAGCTCAAGGCTCTCTACATCGTCGCCGACGCACTGCGCGAGCTGCGTGAGAACAACGTTTCGTCCAAGATCTTCGACTCCGGTCTTGCCGTCTCCCTGTTCCGCGACAACTCCACCCGCACGCGCTTCTCCTTCTCTAAGGCCGCCAACCTGCTCGGCCTTGAGCTGCAGGACCTGGACGAGAAGAAGTCCCAGATCGCTCACGGCGAGACCGTCCGCGAGACCGCTACCATGATCTCCTTCATGGCCGACGTCATCGGCATCCGCGACGACATGTACATCGGCAAGGGCGACGCCTACATGGCTGAGGTCTCCGAGTCTGTCCAGCAGGCTTACGAGGACGGCGTTCTGGATCACCGTCCCACGCTCATCTCCCTGCAGTCCGATTCCGACCACCCCACGCAGTCCTCTGCCGACATGCTCTACCTCATCAACGAGTTTGGTGGCCTCGAGAACCTCAAGGGCAAGAAGGTTGCCGTCACCTGGGCCTATTCGCCCTCTTACGGCAAGCCGCTGTCCTGCCCGCAGTCGCTGATCAGCCTGCTGCCCCGTTTTGGCATGGACGTCACCCTTGCTCACCCCGAGGGCTACGACCTCATGCCCGAGGTCGTCGAGCGCGCCAAGGGCTATGCCGCCGAGTCCGGCACCACCTTTAAGCAGGTCAACACCATGGCCGAGGCCTTCGAGGGCGCCGACATCGTGATCCCCAAGAGCTGGGCTCCGTTTGCCGCCATGGAGAAGCGTACCAACCTGTACGCCGAGGGCGACGACGCCGGCATCGCTGCGCTCGAGAAGGAGCTGCTCGCCCAGAACGCCACCCATCAGGATTGGTGCTCCACGACCGAGCTCATGGAGAAGACTGCCAACGGCCAGGACACCATCTTTATGCACCCGCTGCCCGCCGACATCTCCGGTGTCTCCTGCGAGCACGGCGAGGTTAACGCCGACGTCTTCGACATGCACCGCGTGGGCATGTACAAGGAGGCCAGCTACAAGCCCTACATCATCGCGGCCATGATCCTGATGAG
>CAJMOM010000185.1:0-3046 GCA_905215005.1 uncultured bacterium
GGCTGTTGTGCCTGCCCCGGAGCCGGTTGCTGCCGCGTCCGTTGAGGCTGCGGTGCCCGCCGAGGACGAATCCTCGACCGATGGCTATGACCGGGCTACGGCCGAGGCCCCCGAGGACGACGGCTACGACATGGATGGCCTGGACGGCAAGCTGCTCGAGCACTTTGCTGGCAAGATCGTGCGCAAGGACCTGACGGCCCTTATGAAGCGCGGCGCCAACGTGCCCACCTTTGTGCTGGAGTACCTGCTGGGCATGTACTGCTCAACCGACGACGAGGATGCCGTGGCAGAGGGTTTGGACCGCATTCGCAGAATCCTCACCGATAACTACGTGCGCCCCGACGAGTCCGAGCGCATTAAGTCCAAGATCCGCGAACTGGGCCGCTTTACGATCATCGACAAGGTGACGGCCAAGCTCGACGAGTACAAAGATATCTACGTGGCGTCGTTTGCCAACCTGACCATCGAGCCGTTTGTGATGCCGGCCGAGTACGTGCGCGACTATTCTAAGATTCTGCAGGGTGGCATTTGGTGCATTATGAGCATCGAGTATCGTCATCCCGTGGATGAGGAAGACGAGTTTGGCATGGAGGTCTTTGGCGACGATGCGCCGCGCCGCTCCAAGGCCAAGCGCAAAAAGCGCGGACCCGAGGACTCTCCGTTTAGCGTGGCGTCGCTCACGCCCATCCAGATGCCCAATCTGGACCTGGATGCCATGATCGACGAGCGCCAGTACTTTACGCGCGACGAGTGGCTCAATATGCTGCTGCGCTCGGCTGGCTACGAACCCAGCGAGCTTTCCGAGAAAGAGCGCCTCCACTTTATCGAGCGCATGGTGCCGCTCATCGAGCGCAACTACAACCTGTGCGAATTGGGTCCCCGCGGCACCGGCAAGAGCCATATCTACAAAGAGGTCTCGCCCTACGCCATCTTGCTTTCGGGCGGTCAGACCACCACGGCCAACCTGTTCGGCCGTATGAACTCCATGCGCGCCGATCGCGTGGGCCTGGTGGGCCACTGGGATTGCGTGACGTTCGACGAGGTCGCCGGCATGCGGTTTAAGGACACCAACGCCGTGCAGATCATGAAGGACTACATGGCGAGTGGCAGTTACGCACGCGGCCGCGACCAGATTAACGCCGACGCCTCCATGGTCTTTGAGGGCAACATCAACGACACCGTGCAAAATGTCCTTAAGACCACGCACCTGTTTGATCCGTTCCCGCCGGAGTTTAACAACGATTCGGCCTTCTTCGACCGTATCCATTACTACCTGCCGGGCTGGGAGATTCCCAAGATGCGCTCGAGCCTGCTGACCGGGCATTATGGCCTGATCACCGACTGCCTGTCGGAGTTTTGCAAGGAGATGCGCCGCAAAGACTTTACGCACCATATCGACCGGTACTTCCGCTTTAACAGCGACTTTAACAAGCGTGACGAGATCGCCGTGCGCAAGACCTTTAGCGGCCTTGCTAAGCTGCTGTTCCCCGATGAGGCCATGGACAAGGACGATGTTCGCTGGCTGCTGGACTACGCCATCGAGGGCCGTCGCCGCGTAAAGGAGCAGCTCAAGATTATGGCGGGCGTCGAGTTTATCGACGTTAACCTGGGCTATATGGATGCCGACAACCCACAGGACGTGCACGTTGTGCGCGTGCCCGAGCAGAGCGAGGACACGCTGATTCCCGACGGGCCGCTGCTGTCCGGCCACGTGTTTGGCGTGGGTAGGTCGCAGGGCGGCGAGGTTGCCGTATACAAGCTGGAGAACAAGGCCGTCGCCGGCGAGTGCAAGTTTAAGCACGAGGGCGTCGCCTTTAACAAGCCGGTGCGCGATACGCTGGAGGCCGCGTTCGACAACTTTGTGAACCTGGCGAACCGCGTGGCGCCGGGCATGCACATTGGCTCCAAGGATTACCTGCTGTTCTACAACGACCTGCAGAGCAAGGGCCTGTCCGAAGAAGTTTCGCTCGCCGAGTTTGTGGGCCTGTGCTCTGCGGCGTGCAACCGCCCGGTGATGCCTGCGCTGGCGGTTCCGGGAATCTTGCGCATGTCGGGTTCTATGGACGAGATCCGTGGGCTCGAGGACATTATGCGCGTGGCCAAAAACGCTGGTGCCAAGCGCGTGATTTTGCCGCTGAGTGCTATTGCGGGTTTGCAGAGTGTTTCGTCCGAGATTATCTCGGGGTTGAGCCCGGTGTTCTACATGGATGGCGACCCCGTCGACGCCGCGAAGAAGGCGCTGGATCTGTAGGAGTGCGGGCGAGCGGGCTTGTGTGCGCGTGGGCCCGCGGGCGTGTTGGCGTGTTCGAGTAGGGGGGCCTTGCCATGGCGGGCGAGCGTTCTGTTGGCGAGTTGCTCGACGAGCTGTTTGGCTTTGAGTCGGTGGCCAAGCGCCAGGCGGCGCTTGAGCAGTACGATCGCGGGGAGTTGGTGCGAAAGGTGCGCTCTCGCGAGCTGCTGGGCGTGCTTAGGGGCGTCGAGGCTGCCGAGCACGCTGCGCGCGAGTCTGCCGTGCGGGCTGTTGATACGTACGTGCGCCGTGTTGAGGGTGCGGCCCTTGCGCGCGCTCGCAAGCAGACAGGCGTTGTGGGTCCGCTACAGATGGAGCGGCGCTATGCTGCCTTTTTGCGCATGGAGGACAAGGCCGAGCTGCTGACGCGCCTGGAGCAGACGCTTGCGTTTATCGAGGTAAAGTTACGTGCGAATACGGCGGCCAGGGTCCGTACGGCGTATGATGCCGCGGGGGCTTTGGTGTTGCAGGGCGTGGCGCGCCTGAGTGACGTGCGCGTTGCGGATGCCGTACCCCTGGATGCCGACCTGCTGTGCACGCAGCTGGAGCAACTTCGTTGTGCCGCCGACGCAACGGACCTTGCGGGCATGATCACAGCGACGTTTGAGTCCGAGCTGAGTGCGACTGGGCCGCAGCACGCTGATGGTTTTACGGGTGATTTGGCTGGCGATGTTGCTGGTGATGTGGCGCTGGAGCGTGAGCTTACTAACGTGCGCGGCGCTGCGCAGCGAGCGCGCTTGGCGGCGCAGGCGTACC
>CAJMOM010000186.1:0-3003 GCA_905215005.1 uncultured bacterium
CGCCGAGGGGGATAGAGACGGAGTAGAAGTCCTTGTCCAAGCCGAGCTTTTCGCAACCCTGTTTTGCCATCGATTCGACACTCGACGGTGCCTCGGGAACTGCTTCGTTCATAGGGACCCCCAATACAAGCCAATTGTCCTTAGGAGAATCTAACCTAAAACGTAGGCAATAACGAACAGGGCCGCAATGTTCTACACCTGTTGAATAGAAAATCGCGACGTGGGGAACAACGGAAACAATTCGGGACCTTTGGGTTACGTTTCGCCCTCCCCGACCCATACGCCAGCGCCTTTAGGCGATACTGGTTGTAACAATCAAGGCTTACGCCGCACGGAAAGGAGACATTATGGGCATCTTTAAGAACGATGACCAAAAATCGAGCCAGTTTGGATTTGACGAGAAAAGCATGGCAGGCAAGGCCGTCAAGGCCGTGCGCTGGATTTACGCCATCACGGGCGTCTTGGCGCTCGTCGCCGGCATCGCACTGCTGTTTGCGCCCGCCAAGTCCCTCGTCTTCCTAACGACCGTCTTGGGCTTCTACTTTGTGATCACGGCCGCGATCAGGCTGTTTACCGCTGTTTTCGAGCCGCTGCTGCCCACCGGCTGGCGCGTGACGAGCATCATCTCCAACCTACTCATTATCTTGGGCGGCGTCATAATCCTGCGCAACCAGGCCTTCTCGACCGCGACGCTCACCACGATGGTGGTTATCGTGGCCGGCTTTGGCTGGATCGTCGAAGGTGTCATGTCCATTCTGGAGTCCGAGCTTTCGTCCAACCGTGCCCTCGCCATCCTGAGCGGCGCGCTCTCCATCATCGCCGGCATGTTCGTGTTTATCTATCCGCTGTGGTCGGCCAAGATGCTCGTCATCTTTAGCGGCGCCGCACTGCTGGTGTTTGGCGTAACGCTGATTGTTCGCGCTATTCAATTTGGCAAACTGGTGCACTAGATGCCACGAACGCTCTTTATTGATGCCGACGCCTGCCCGGTCACGCGCGAGTCGATTGACTGCGCGCGGCGAGCGGGCGTCGCCGTTATTATCGCCGGCAACAGCACACAAAACCTGGAACGGCACATTCGTCGCGACGACCCGCGCGATGCCGAGCACGCGCGACGCGGCTTTTGGGTCACGACGCTCGATGTGAGCGTGGGCGCCGACAGCGCCGACTTCGCCATTGTCGAACGCCTGCAGGCGGGCGACGTAGTCGTGACGCAGGACATTGGCTTGGCGAGCATGGTGCTCGGGCGCGATGCCGCCGCCATCGGTGTGCGCGGGCGCGTCTACGACAAAGCGACCATCGACATGCAACTGTTTATTCGCCACGAGGAAAAGAAGGTGCGTCGCGCCGGCGGTCGCACTCGCGGTCCGGCGGCATTTACCAGCGAAGACCGCTCCCGCTTTAAACGCAACCTCACCGAGCTGTTACGCTAAACAAGGTAGATTTTTGGGCTTAGAGACCAAAGGCGGAGAGAACGAGTCCCCAACCGGCGCCGATGACGTACATCATGACCAGGAACATGACGTTCTCGCGGGCACTGCGGTTGGTGCGGAACAGCACCAGGTAGCCCACGCCGGCGGAGATAAGCGTGCCGGCGAGCATCGGTGCCAGCTGTAGCGCGCCCTCCAGGTACAGCTGCGTAATGACCACGCTCGCCGAGCAGTTGGGGATCAGGCCGACAAGCGCCGAACCCAGGACGGCGAGCGTCTCGTTGCCACGCAGGAACTGCTCGATCGCGGACTCGCCGAAGGTCTCGAGCACGGCGACCAGAATCAGCGTCACCAGAAAAATGAATACCGATACCTGCACGGTGTGCGAGATGGCGCTGCGAATAATCGACAGGAGGGGCGCGCCCTCGTGGGAGTGACCGTGGTCGTGCCCATGGCCGTGGTGGTGCTCATGCTCGCCTGCGTGACCGTGGTCATGGCTGTGTCCGTGGTCGCGCTCGTGTTCATCTTCATCATCATCGCAACCGCAATGGTCGCGCTCGCACAACTCGTGGATGTGGTCGGCGCTCACGCCCGCCTCGGCCACCTCGTCGATGATGTCACCGCCAGTGTGGTCGTCGTGCGCGCAGTTCACATGAGCCGGATTAGCAGCGGTCCCCAGCACGGTACGGCGAATCGCCGCATGCGCGCGGGCGTTGCGACGCAGACCGCGAATGGCGGCATCTACGATAAAGCCCGTGACCAGTGCGATCAGCGCTTTCGAAGCCAAAAGCATCGCCATAGTCTGCACGGGAACCTGCTCGGCAAGTAGCAGCGGCAGCATCTCGTCGGAGGTCGAAAGGAACACCGCCACCAACGTGCCCAAGGTCACGACGCGACCGGCGTACAGCGTTGCCGCCATGGCCGAAAAGCCGCACTGCGGCACCATACCCAGCAACGAGCCAACCACGGGACCTGCGGCGCCGGCGCGCTTGATGGCCCCGTTAACGCGGTCGCCCGCGACGTGTTCCAAGGTCTCGAGGGCCAGATACGTCACCAACAAAAACGGCACCAGCGAGAGCGTGTCCTTGCCGGCGTCGAGCAGAATAACAATCAGCAAATCCATGACGGATGGAACCTTTCGTGTCTTTCGGCAGCATTGTAAAAGTCCTAGCGGTCAACTAGGGTATTGTAGTTGTCCTAGGCGTGGTGCCAATAGTTGCCCATGGTAAACTATCATCTCGCCATAACTCAATGCCACCGAGCCGCGCGACGCGGCCCGTCCAAGGAGCAGTTATATGAACGTTTCACAAGCACTCGAATACGAGCGCCAGCCGTTTATTCCCATGTTTATCTATGGCGATCACGGCGCCATGGAGTCCGAGCGCCAGAAGGGCGAGGAGGCCCTTAAGGTGCTTGAAACCGAGTACTTTACCGCCGAGGGCGACCCCAGCTTCGACTTTGCCACTGTGCGCGACCTGGCTGACCGCAACCGCGACCTGTGCGACCAGATTGGCGAGGCACGACTGCGCAACGTGACACCCGCGACGCTTTCGCGCGGCTTGTCCGATGCCGA
>CAJMOM010000187.1:0-2990 GCA_905215005.1 uncultured bacterium
CACGTGCCCCGGCAGGCGCTCGCCATCTGCCTGCGCCTTGAGTGCCGGGATGAGCGTCTCAAGCACCAACGTCGTCTTACCCGAACCCGAAACACCCGTCACCGCGACCAATCGGCCGCGCGGTATATCGACTTCGAGCGGTTTGACGGTATGGATGGCATCGGTCGCCATGCGGATATGGCCTTGATCGAACATTTCGTCGTCAGCCACCCGCGGGCGCAAACGCTTGGGGTCTGCGCGCAAAAACGGTGCGATGCGGCTGCCCTGCGATTGTTCGACCTCGTCAACCGTACCAGCGGCGATCACATTGCCGCCGCCTGCTCCGGCAACGGGGCCCATCTCAACCAGATAATCAGCCTCCGCCAACACGCGCGTATCGTGGTCGACAACAACCACGGTGTTGCCGTCGCCCACTAAGTCGCGCATCACACCCACCAAGCCGTCGACATTGGCAGGATGCAGGCCAATTGAGGGCTCGTCCAGTACATAAAGCACACCCGTCGATCGGTTGCGCACCACGCGGGCGAGCTGCACGCGCTGACGCTCACCCGTAGAGAGCGTGGCACCGGCGCGATCGAGCGAAAGGTAATCGAGACCCAGGTCGACCAGACGACGAGCCGTGCCCAAAAACGAATCGCAGATATCCGCTGCCATGGGCCGCATCTCGGGCGGCAAGGATGCGGGCACTCCGCGCACCCACTCAATCGCCTCGCCCAGCGTCATGGCCGCGGCCTGCGCCAGATTGATACCGCACACCTGGGGCTGGCGCGCGGCCTCGGAGAGACGCGTGCCACCACAGTCACGGCATGGACCCTCGCGCAAAAAGCGAGCAACGCGTTTGAGGCCCTTGTCGTCCTTAACCTTGGCGAGCGCATTCTCGACAGTATAGACGGCGTTGTAATAGGTAAAGTCGAGCGGCGTGGCGCCCTCGCCGTTTTTGGGAACGTAGAGAATGTGCTTCTTAACCGCCGGACCACGGAACACGATGTCGCGCTCTTGAGGCGAGAGCTGGTTAAACGGTACGTCGGTGCGCACGCCCATCTCGCCTGCCACCTGCTTCATCAGATCCCACATGAGCGTGCCCCAGGGAAGGACCGCACCCTCGTTGATAGTCTTTGACTCGTCGGGCACCAGGCTCGCTTCGTCCACCTCACGCATGACACCGGTGCCGCCACATGTGGGGCATGCACCGCCGCTATTGAAAGCCAAATCCTCGGCACTCGGCGCGTAGAACTCGCGGCCGCATGTCGGACACGTGAGCGACAGGCCCGCAGCCACGTTAAGGCTCGGCTCCACGCGTGCCCCGCAATGCGGGCACACGTGATGGGCGCAACGGCTAAAGAGCAGACGCAGGCTGTTGTTGAGCTCGGTCATGGTACCAAAGGTCGAGCGCACGCCCGGCACGCTGGGGCGCTGATGCAATGCGAGCGCCGCCGGCACGTGCAGCACTTCGTCCACCTGGGCGCGGCTGGCCTGGGTCAGTCGACGGCGCGTGTACGTGGACAGCGCCTCCAAATATCGCCGTGAGCCTTCGGCATACAGCACGCCGAGTGCGAGCGAGCTCTTGCCCGAACCGGAGACGCCGGCCACACCGACCAGTTCGCCCAGAGGCACGTCGACGTCGACGTTCTTGAGGTTATGCACGCGCGCGCCGCGCACCTCGATCGACTCCGGGCGCGCATCGTCCCGTATCCGCTGCATATTGGGCACCCCTTCACTCAAGTCTCCTACGACGCGTCACGTCATCCCCCATTGTAGGGACGCCAACTGGCCGACAAGGGACATATTCGGACCGTTGCAAGCATCTATCTTCGTTGCAAGAGGTACATTCGACCTCCTGCAGAATGCTGACTGTCTTCAGAGAGGTACCGAATGGGAACCCTCGAGTACAAACGCCGTCATTGCAACGTTGATACTCGGGTTCTCATGTTTCAGGCACTTCATTGAACGCAGATAGCTCTCCGCAACAAGACAAATGTACCTCTTCCAAAGGAGAAACATCTACGAGGCATAGGCGTACGCCTCATAGGAGGCGTACTTGGGCAGACCATAGATCTGGATGGAGAACGCGCGGGATTCGCCTTTGGCCGGTTTACGCACATACTCACTACGCCAGAACACGAAGTTCCCCTTCTCGTCGCGCAGGATGAGCGAAATGGCGACATCCGAGCCGTAGACGCCATCACCGTTGTCATCGTCGCGCTCGCCGACGTAATGGTCGAGCGTCACGCCGTCCACGTAGTCGTAAACGACCACGAACATGTCGGGCAGCTCGTAGGTCGCCTCGACGCGCGGCACCGCGACGAAGCGCATTCGGCGAGTGTGGGGACCACAGTCGCCGCCTCGCCAGCCGCAGCGGCATCTTCTTGCGCACGAACGGCCCGGCTCCATCGAGGCTCACCATTTCGGTGACGCCGTATGCGCCGTCCGCCAGCACCCGTTCGACGCAGTAGGCGTCGTCGAGCATCATGGCGTGCATGGTCTGCCGTTCGTCCATAATCGTCGTCGTCCCCCCGAGCGCCGCTGCCTGCAGTACAGTTCGGACACTCCGGCGAGACGCAGCAGCCGTTGCGTTTCGATGTCGTCGCTGGCGAGCAGACGTTCCGGCAGCTCATCGGTCAGATGCGCCGGATCGTTGACGTTCATGCCTCGCCTTCCCCTGGTATGTCTTCACATGCCGGACCGCCGGGAGATCTCCCGTCGGGAGCGTCAATCGACTGGCCCGTTCGTTTCACTGTGACCAGACTACATGGCGCGGCGGCGTGCGACACGGCTCCGGTGCCGGAATCATCCATGCGGAAAAAATTTCCGAAATTCAGTTGGCAACTGATGACGGGCCGCCGCATCGCCCATGACAATGGACGATGTCACCAGTGTCCGCGCATAAACGCGCGATTGAAGAGAAAGAGCAGACCATGACGAACCCATCCGATTTCACGCCACAGCCACCCCAAGGATCGGGGCCGCAACCCGTCCAGCCCACTCAGCCC
>CAJMOM010000188.1:0-2973 GCA_905215005.1 uncultured bacterium
CCAGCTGCTCGCCATCGCGCGCGTGGCCGTCGCCGACCCGCCGGTGCTCATCCTGGATGAGGCCACGAGCTCCATCGACACGCGTACCGAAAAGCTCATCGAGCGCGGTATGGACCGCATCATGCGCGGTCGCACCACGTTTATGATCGCGCACCGCCTGTCCACTGTCCGCGACGCCGACGCCATCATGGTCCTCGAACACGGCCGCATCATCGAGCGCGGCACGCACGAAGAGCTGCTCGCCCAGCACGGCGAGTACTGGCAGCTGGCGCATGGCTTAAAAGAGTTGGATTAACCCGTTCGAGCGCGATGCTTTGACCCTTCCGTGCCCCTCACCTCGCCTCAAACCATCACAACATTCGACGTATTTTGCCAAAAACGGGAAAAGCATCGAATGTTGTGATGGTTTTTCTGCCACTCGACCGGGTGGAATCGCTTTCTTGAGCGCGAAGGTGTGCGGATCCGTGGGCAGGGGAATAAGGTTGGTTATCCGACTCCTTTGGAGGGCTCATGGACCTGCCGATCGTCCTGTCCCATAAGACTGCCTGGCTGTACCACAACGTGGCGCGCCCGTCCGAGCCGCTCTCGCGAGCAAGCAGCCTATACGATGAGGACTCGCTTGCTAACGAGGCGGAGCCGACTGCGGGCCTGCCCAAATTGGGACTCGATGCCAAAGGGCTGAGGGCTTCAACGGCAGTTGGGATCGTTGCCGATTATCTGGTCTCGCTTGGTATTCCACGAGAAGAGCTCGATCATATCGACACGCTCGTCAACTTCGATTTTGAGCGCTCGACGCCGGCTGGATTTAGGTGCCACGTGTTTGGGGCGCCGGTACCTCCAGGCCATCTTATCGAGGTGGCAGAGGGCCTTCTGGTGGTTGATGAGGCCATGTGCTTTGTCCAAGCGGGTTCGTGGATGAGCGAGCCCGAGCAGCTGGAATATGGGTATGAAATCTGTGCCCGATACCATTTGAATCATCTATCGACAGGCGATTATATCGAGATGGGGCAGAGGTATACCGTTGCCGACTTGATTGCTTATTGCAATGAGAACCGATCTCGTCAGGGGGCTATGCGCGCGGCCGCCGTGCTCAAGCGCGTGCACGATGGCGCGCGGTCGCCCATGGAGACGGCCACCGCAATCATGGTCGTAGCGAAACGTTCTCAGGGCGGGCTGGGATACGCCAAGATCGAGCTCAACCATCGGGTCGATGTTCCCAACGAGTTCAAGTATCTTGCAAAGGCCGGGTATTTCGAGATCGACGTATATGCGCCTGCGAGCGGTGCGGGGATTGAATACAACGGCTCGGACCATCTTGATAAACAGCGCAGTGCGTCAGATGCGGAGCGCATGACCGTGCTGAGCGCGCTGGGCTTTAGGATGATCGTCCTCACCGGGACTCAGTTTGCCCACCAGCTGCAATTGCACCGGGCGATGAATGCCATCGCGCTCGCTATGGGTCTTAAGTGCGACCGAAGCGAAGCGTTCCAGAAACGTCAAAACGACCTGCGAGAATTCGTGATTCGGCACTGGGACGGCGGCCTTTAGGGACTTTCCGGTCCTTCTACGGGGCGCTGTGGGCAGGCAAGTCATCACAACATTCGACGTTTTTTGCCAAAAATGGGAAAAGCATCGAATGTTGTGATGGTTTGTGTGCTGAGGATGGGCTTGGAAAGTCCGTTTTGCTCGAAGCGGCCTGTCCTGTCGTACGGGTGTCGGCATGATTCTCTCGTGGGGTATTATGTTTTCCGAAGAATAAAACGCCGCGTGAGGGGAGGGCTGCGTGGACGGGCACGTGCAACATGACGGCTTTGGCCGCGATATCAACTACCTGCGCATTGCCGTTACCGACAAGTGCAATTTCCGCTGCATTTACTGCATGCCGGCCGATGGCGTGGCGCCCCGTGCACACGACGAGCTGCTCAGCGCCGAGGAAATCGCCCGCTTTGTGCGCCTGGTAGCGGGGGAGGGCATTCGCCGCGTACGCCTGACGGGCGGCGAGCCGCTGGTCAGTCGCCGTATCATCCCGCTCATTCGCGACATCCGTGCGATTCCGCAGATCGAGGACATCTCGCTCACCACCAACGGCGCCCTACTGCCCAAACTGGCGCCGCAGCTCAAAGATGCCGGGCTTAACCGCGTCAACATCTCGCTCGACACGCTCGACCCTACGCTGTTTGGAAAGATCACGCGCCTGGGCCGGCTCGAGCAGACCATGGCAGGCATCGACGCGGCGCTGGCTTGGGGCTTTGAGCCCGTTAAGGTCAACTGCGTTGTTGTGCGCCGGCTCAACCAGGATGTGGCTGCCCTTGCGCGGCTCACGCTCGACCGCCCCATCCACCTGCGCTTTATCGAATACATGCCCATCGGCGACGAGCGCACGAGCTCGCATTGCGCTGTGGACCCGCATGCGCCCGCGCTCAATCCCGAGCTGTGGGACGCGAGCGATACCGTGCCGAGCGATGAGCTGCGGGCGCGCATCAATGCCGGGGCCGCTGCGACGGGACTGGGCGAGCTTGAACCGCTCGACATCAACGACGCTCCTGCCGGCGCGGGCCCTGCGCGCTATTGGCACTTTCCGGGCGCGGCGGGAACGGTCGGCTTCATCAGCGCCATGTCCAACCATTTTTGTGCGAATTGCAACCGTCTGCGCCTGACGGCCGATGGCAACGTGCGTCCGTGCCTGTTTAGCGATGCCGAGTATTCGGTGCGTGAGGCGCTGCGCCGTGGTGATGATATGCAGGTACTTTCGATTTGGCGCGATGCCGTGGCCCACAAACCGCAGGAACACGCGATAATTGAGGGCACGCAACGATTTATGTCCCAAATCGGAGGATGATCATATGGCCAAGAGCAGGTACGCCGATGCCACCAAGGCCGCTCGCAGGGCCGCGATGTCTGCCCACAAAGTCACGGCTGCGGCGAATGCTGGTAACGCAGACGCGTCCGCGCAGCCGACTGCCAGCGCTGTCG
>CAJMOM010000189.1:0-2894 GCA_905215005.1 uncultured bacterium
TTCTCCGGCCGCCTGACGGCACCCCTATGCATCGCCTGCGGGATCGCGCTGCAGGCACTCGAGGCCCGCGGCATTCAGGTCATGGCGCACGTCGCGCAGATCGGCGGCATCTCCGACCTGCCCATGGACGATATGGTCTATCGCGAGGCCGACCGTAAGGCGATCCTTACGAACGACCTGCCCTGCATTGACGCTGCCGCAGCCGGCCGCATGCGCGAGGAGATTCTGGCCGCGCGCGACGAGCTCGACAGCATCGGCGGCATCGTGGAGTGCGGCATTTACGGGCTTCCCGCGGGCATAGGCGACCCCATGTTTGACGGCATCGAGAACCGCATCGCTCAAATCGCGTTCGGGATTCCCGCCGTAAAGGGCGTGGAGTTTGGCATGGGCTTTGCCGTCGCCGCTATGCGCGGCAGTGAGAACAACGATCCGTATCGCATCGATGCCGAGACCGGCGAGATCGAGGTCGAGTCCAATAACGCCGGCGGCATCCTGGGCGGCATCTCCACCGGCGCGCCCGTCATGTGGCGCATGGCCGTAAAGCCGACGCCCTCCATTGGCCGCGAGCAGCAGACCGTAGACATGGACGCCATGGAAAATGCCGAGCTCTCGGTCCACGGCCGTCACGATCCCTGCATCGTCCCCCGAGCCGTCCCCGTAGCCGAAGCAGCCGCAGCGCTGGCCATCTGGGACGCTCTCCTAGAAGACGCCGGACAGCTTTAGTCCACCCACCCCAAGGGTAGTTAATTTGGGACGGGGCTATTTTAGCTACCCCCATATGCCAGTTGATATTTGCCCTGGCACCCATCGATTCGACGACAGTCAAAGGGTAGCTAAAAAAGCCCCGTCCCAAATTAACTACCCCAGGCAACCATTCACGAAAGGGGCCTCCATGGACCTTGCTGACATCCGCCAGGCCATCGATGGCATCGATACCACGCTCCTCAACAGCTTTGTCGAGCGCATGGACATTGCCACCGAAGTCGCCAAGTCAAAAATCGAGATGGGCAAGGCCGTCTTTGACCCCGCCCGCGAGCGCTCCAAGCTCAACAACCTCGCCAGCCGCGCGCCCGAGCGCTACGAGGCACAGACCATCGCCCTGTTCCGCCTCCTCATGAGCATGAGCAAGGCCGAGCAGCAGCGCTACATCAACGAGTTCAAGGGCATCACCGTCTCGCAAAAGGCCCACGCCACGGCTGCAGCCTTTGACACGCCCTTCCCTCAAACGGCCACCGTTGCCTGCCAGGGCGTGGAAGGTGCCTATAGCCAGATCGCCGCGTGCAAACTCTTCGACGTGCCCGACATCGCGTTTTTCGAGACCTTCGAGGGCGTCATGCGCGCCGTGCGCGACGGCTTTTGCGAGTTTGGCGTACTGCCCATCGAGAACTCCACCGCCGGATCGGTCAACGCCGTCTACGACCTGCTCGCCCAGTTCGATTTCCACATCGTGCGTTCGCTGCGACTCAAGATCGACCACAACCTGCTCGTCAAGCCCGGCACCAAGCTCGCCGACGTGCGCGAGGTCTACAGCCACGGCCAAGCCATTGCCCAGTGTGCCGGCTTTATCGAGTCCCACGACCTGCACGCCACCAAGTACCCAAACACGGCCATGTCGGCCGAGATGGTCGCCAACTCCGAGCGCACCGACGTCGCCGCCATCGCCTCGCGCAGCTGTGCGGCACTCTACGGCCTAGAGGTGCTGGAGCCTAACATCCAAGACTCGGACAACAACTACACGCGCTTCGTCGTCATCAGCCGAGAGCCGCGCGTCTACCCCGGCGCCAACCGCACCTCGCTCATGATCACCACGGCCAACGAGCCGGGCGCCCTCTACCGGGTGCTCGAGCGCTTCTATGCGCTCAACATCAACCTCATCAAGCTAGAGAGCCGCCCCATCCCCGGGCGCGATTTTGAGTTTATGTTCTACTTTGATCTGGACTGCCCCTTTGGCAGCAAGGCCCTCGACGACTTGCTCGACTCCATCGACGACGTGTGCGAGAGTTTCACCTACTTTGGCAGCTACACGGAGGTGCTCTAGATGACCGATACCGCCGCAACCCGCCCCTACGGCGTGCTAGGCCGCGTGCTGGGCCACAGCTACACCCCCACCATCTACAAGGAGCTCGCAGGCCTGGAGTATGTGCGTTTTGAGCGTGAGCCCGAGAATCTTGAGGCTTTTATGACGGGTGACGAATGGGAGGGCACTAACGTAACCATCCCCTACAAGCGCGCTGTCATGGAATACCTGGATGAGCTGAGTCCCCTGGCCGAGCGCATGGGCAACGTCAACACCATCACACGCCTACCCGACGGCCGTCTGCGCGGCGACAACACCGACTACTTTGGTTTTCAGTGTCTGGTCGAGGAGTTGGGCGTAGAGGTTGCCGGCAAGAAGGTCCTCGTGCTCGGTGCCACCGGTGGTGCCGGCACTACAGCGAGCATGGTACTCGGCGACCTGGGCGCCACCATAGTGCCGGTGGGCCGCACGAGCGAGGTCAACTACGGCAACATCGCGCAGCAGTCCGACGCCGCCCTGCTCGTCAATTGCACGCCTGCCGGCATGTTCCCCCACTGCCCCGACGCGCCTTGCACGCTCGAAGGGCTCGATGCGCTCGAAGGCGTTATCGACATTGTCTACAACCCCGCCCGCACGGGCCTGATGCTCGAGGGCGAGCGCCGCGGTATCCCTTGCATCGGCGGCCTGCTGATGCTCGTGGCCCAAGCGGCACAGGCCGTCGAGCGCTATACCGGCCAGGTCACCCCGCGCAAGCGCATCCTGGATGTAACGGAGCGCCTGTCTCGCCGTGAGCAGAACATCGCCCTGATCGGCATGCCGGGTTCAGGCAAGACCCGCGTGGGTGAGCAGATCGCCCAGGATCTAAATAAGACCGTAC
>CAJMOM010000190.1:0-2867 GCA_905215005.1 uncultured bacterium
CGTCCCCGCAAGCGCAAGGCCGTCGTCGACCAGCTCGCCCGCGAGCTCGAAGCCGAGGACGACGCCGCTGCCGCCGATGCCCCGAAGGGAGGCGATGAGTAATGCCGATCGGACCCGCGCGTATGCCGCTCTTCGATCACCTGGGAGAGCTCCGTCGCCGTCTGACCATCGTGGTCGTATCGGTGTTTGCCGCCGCTATCGTGCTGTACTTCGCCACGCCCGTGGTGCTCGATATCCTGAAAGACCCCATCCGCTCGTTTGTGCCGGACGGTAAGTTCTACATCACCACGACGCTTGGTGGCTTTGGTCTGCGCTTTTCGCTGGCCATCAAGATGGCCGTGGTCATGTGCACACCTATGATTATCTGGCAGATTCTGGCGTTTTTCCTCCCGGCGCTTCGCCCCAACGAGCGCAAGTGGGTCGTGCCCACGGTGCTCGCCTCGACGGTGCTGTTCTTTCTGGGTGCCATTTTCTGCTACTTCATCATCATCCCCGCGGGCTTTGAGTGGCTTATCGGCGAGACCTCGGCCGTTGCTACGGCGTGGCCCGATCTGGAGAACTACGTCAACATGGAGCTGCTCTTTATGTTCGGCTTTGGTGTGGCGTTTGAGCTGCCGCTCATCATCTTCTACCTGTCCGTCTTCCATATCGTGTCCTACGCGGCCTTCCGCAGCGCCTGGCGTTATGTATACGTTGGCCTGCTTGTGGGCTCGGCTGTGATTACGCCCGACGGCTCGCCCGTTACGCTGGGCCTCATGTATGGCGCCCTGCTCTCGCTCTACGAGATTTCCCTTGCCATCGCCCGCGTGGTCATTACCGCGCGCGAGGGCAAGGAGGGCCTGTTCGTGAGCCGCCTGGACCTGTTCTCGGACGACGAGGACGACGAGGAGTAAATCGGTATGCACGAGGTTGGCATTGTCAACGGCATACTCGATACAGTGATTCGCGCGGCGCGTGGGGCGGGGGCCTCGCGCGCCGTTTTGGTAACGCTGCGTATCGGGGATATGGCCGAGGTCGTGCGCGAGGCGCTCGACTTTGCGTGGGAGACGTTTCGCGACGAGGACCCGCTCACGCGAGGCTGCGAGCTTGCCGTGGAGGAAGTCCATCCACAAAGCGAGTGTCTGGACTGCGGCGAGGTCTTTGAGCACGACCGCTTCCATTGCCGCTGTCCCCAATGTGGCGGCGCCAACGTGCGCCTGCTGCACGGCCGCGAGCTCGACATCGCCAGTATCGAAATCGAAACCCCCGACGATTAGCCCGCCAGCCACCTGGGGACAGGGTATAAATGTTAGAAGTTAAGGAGTGCCGAATATGGCCGAGAAAACGATTGATATCGCGTCGCCGATCCTGTCGCGCAACGAGCGCCTGGCAGATCAGCTGCGTCAGCGATTTAAAGAGACAAACACCTATGTGATCAACGTCTTGTCGAGCCCCGGCTCGGGTAAGACAACCACGATTTTGGGCACCAACGAGCGCCTGCGCGGCAAGGCCGGCCTGCGCTGTGCCGTCATCGAGGGCGATATCGCCTCGGATGTCGATGCCATCACCATGAAGGAAGCCGGCATGCCCGCCATCCAAATCAACACGGGCGGCCTGTGCCACCTCGAGGGCAACATGATCATGGAGGCCGTTGACGCGTTCGACCAGGCGGTGGGCCTTCAAAACATCGATGTCATCTTTATCGAAAACGTGGGCAACCTGGTCTGTCCGGTCGACTTTGACCTGGGCGAGAACCTGTCCATCATGATTCTCTCGGTGCCCGAGGGAGACGACAAGCCCATCAAGTACCCGGGCATCTTCCAGCATGCCGGCGCGCAGCTGCTCAACAAGGTCGACGTGGCTCCGGCTTTCGATTTTGACATGGATAGGTATACTAAGACACTCGATGACCTCAATCCGCAGGCGCCGCGGTTTGCCGTGAGCGCGCGCAAGGGCGAGGGCATGGATGCCTGGTGCGATTGGCTCATCGGGCAGATCGAGCAAGCAAGGGCGTAAGTCGGCCGCCACAAGCGCGGGCGCAGCCGCAGAGACACGAGATAGGAGCCTCTTTTGAAGCTCATCATCGCCGAGAAAAACGACGCCGCGCGTCAGATTGCCGAGCGGCTGTCCACGGGTAAGCCTAAAAAGGACAAGGTGTACAACACCGCCATCTACCGTTTTGAGTGGAGGGGCGAGGAGTGCGTGACGATCGGCCTTGCCGGTCACATCCTCGCGCCCGATTTTTGCGACAGCGTGCTGTTCGATAAAAAGCTGGGCTGGTATTCGGTCACCGAGGACGGCGAGATGCTGCCGGCCGACATACCCGATGGCCTGGCGCGTCCGCCCTACGACACCAAGCGCAAGCCGTTTCTTGCCGATGGCATCTCCATCAAGGGCTGGAAGCTCGAGAGCCTGCCCTATCTCACCTGGGCGCCCGTCATTAAGTTGCCGTCCGAGAAAGAGCTCATTCGCTCGCTCAAGAACCTTGCCAAGAAGTCCGACAGCGTCATTATCGCCACGGACTTCGACCGTGAGGGCGAGCTGATCGGTTCGGACGCCCTCAACAAGGTGCGCGAGGTTGCGCCCGACCTGCCGGTCGCCCGCGCCCAGTATTCTTCGTTTACCAAGGCCGAGATCACGCAGGCCTTCGATAATCTCGTCTCGCTCGACCAGAACCTGGCCGACGCCGGCGAGAGCCGTCAGCACATCGACCTCATTTGGGGTGCGGTGCTCACGCGTTACCTGACGCTCGCCAAGTTTGGCGGCTTTGGTAACGTGCGTTCCGCCGGCCGCGTGCAGACGCCGACGCTTGCCCTGGTGGTCGAGCGCGAGCGCGAGCGCATGGCGTTTGTGCCCGAGGACTATTGGCAGATCCGCGGCATGGGCGC
>CAJMOM010000191.1:0-2864 GCA_905215005.1 uncultured bacterium
GTCGCATGCGCGAGCCGACGGAATGGCTGCCGCTGCCGTAGGAAGACGAGGTGGCAAAGCGCGTGCCCGTCGGGGCGGCGGCAGATGCGACCTGATCATCGGTGATGGCGGCCATGGTGCCGGTGCCGGTAAGCTCGGCCTCGCGTCCGGTAGCCTCGTCACCGGCGCGCAGCAGGAGCGCGACGATGATAAAGCTCGCCAGCAGCGAGGAGCCGCCCTGGCTCATAAAGGGCAGGGTGACGCCGGTCAGCGGGATCAGGCGGGTAACGCCGCCAACGATCAAGAAGGCCTGGAAGCTGATGGCTGCCGTAAGACCGGTGGCGCTAAAGGCGGCGAGGTCGGACTTTGCGCGGGCAGCTGTGGTCAGGCCACGCACGGCAAAGAGCATAAACAGGATGAGCACGGCGCCGCCGCCCAAAAGGCCCATCTCCTCGCCGATAGCCGAGAAGATAAAGTCGGACTCGACGACAGGGATGTTGTTGGCCATGCCGTTGCCGATGCCAACACCGACCAGACCGCCATCGGCAAGCGAGAAGAGCGACTGGACGATCTGGTAGCCCTGACCCTGGGCGTCCTTAAACGGATCGACCCAAACCTGGAAACGCACCTGAACGTGCGACAGGAACTTGTAGGCGCCCACGGCTCCAACGGCTAAGAGCGCAAGGCCGATAACGACATACGAAAAGCGCCCCGTGGCAACGTAGAGCATCAGCAAGAAGATGGTGTAGAACAGCACGGCCGAACCCAGGTCGCGTTCGAAGACGACGACGAGCAGGCACACACCCCACACGGCAAACAACGGCAGTAGCAGTCGCAGGCGAGGGATCTTAAAGCCCAAGATCTTGCGGTTGGAGATGGAGAGCAGCTCGCGGTTCTCGGCCAGGTACCCGGCCAGGAACAGCACGATAAAGACCTTGGCGAACTCGCCGGGCTGGATGGTAAAGCCCGCGATGCGAATCCACAGCTTGGAGCCCGAGATCGTGGTGCCGATAAAGATAGGCAGCATCAGCAGAATGATGCCGATGATGCCAAAGGTGTACTTGTAGCGCATGACCACGTCGAGGTTCTTAACCAACGCGAGCGTTCCTACCATCAGGGCCACCGAGACAAACAGGATGATGAGCTGTGAGATGGCGAGAGCGGGGGCGAGACGCGTCACAAACGTGATGCCGATGCCCGAAAGTATAAATACGATGGGCAGGATGGCGGGGTCGGCACCGGGCGCCAAGATGCGCACGGCAATGTGGGCCGCGGCAAAGGCGGCAAAGAGGCCGATCGGTACGGCGAGCGTCTCAAAGGAGATGGCAGCGCCCGCGGTGAGGACGTACATCGCATACAGCAGGATGACGGGGAACGCCGAGGCGATGAGCAAGAGCAGCTCGGTGTTGCGGCGACTCATAAGCGGCACTCCCTTTCTAATTCTTATCGGAGGCTTCGGCCTCGGCGGACTGTTCGGCGGTTTTCTCGGAATCTGATTCGGAGGTCGATCCCTGATTGGTGTTGTCGCGAATCGTTTGCGCGTCGATCACCTGGCGGGTCTGCTCCTCGTCGATCTGGTGGCGGTACTTGGATATCGTGTCCTGCGCATCGTCGACACTTGTTTGCGGAATGCCCGCCTTGAGGCGGTTTTGCGTGTCTTCGGGCAGGTCGGACAGCTTGATGCTGGTTTCGCTTTCGAGCCAGTGGAGCTTGAGTCCGAGTGGCTTGCCGGGCAGGCCGCGCCAGACGGCGACATTGCCCTGGTAGGTACCCAGGTAGTACGAGCCGGTGACACCCGTGTAGGCCCAGATGCCAGCTGCCAGCACAAAGACGAGGGCCAGGATGGCGGCGATGGTAACGTTGCGGCGACGCACGCGTTGCGCCTCGCGCATGACGCCATCGTCAACCAGGTCAACGACTACTACGGTCACGTTGTCGTGGCCGCCGGCGGCAAGCGCCGCGTCCACTAGGTTGTCGACGCAGATTTGCGCGGTTGAGGATTGCGTGGCGATGTTCTCGATATCGCTATCGGGAATCATGCTCGAGAGGCCGTCGGAGCACAGGATCAGGCGGTCGCCTTCCTCGATATGCAGAGTGAAGTGGTCGGCATACATGGCGGGGTCCGAGCCCAGTGCGCGGGTGATGACCGAACGGTTGGGGTGGACGCGAGCCTCGTCTGCCGTGATCTCGCCGGCGTCCACGAGTTCTTCCACATAGGAGTGGTCGCGGGTCACGCGGATGAGCGTGCCCTCGTGGAGCAGGTAGGCGCGCGAGTCGCCCACGTGGGCGATGGCGAGCGTGTCGTTTTCGATATAGGCGCAAGTGGCTGTGCAGCCCATGCCGGGCTTGCCCAGGCCATTCAAGGCGGCCTCGATTACGGCGGCGTTAGCAGCCTCGACGGCTGCCGCCAGGCGTGCGGCGTCGGCAGACTGAGGAGCTGTCTTGGCGATGGTCTCGACAGCGATAGAAGAGGCTACCTCGCCGGCGGCGTGACCGCCCATGCCGTCGCATACGCAAAAGAGCGGCGACTGCACCAGGTAGGAATCCTCATTGTGCGGGCGCACGCAGCCAACGTCAGAGCGGGCGCCCCACATGAGTTGCGTGGTGGTGCCGGCATCATAGGTCGAGTCGGTCTCGATGCGTTCCTCGGTCAGGGGCTCAAAGCTCATGGTCGACCCGGGGTCTTTGAGCTTGGCCTCAACGGCGGCAACGTCGATCTCTGCTGTGTCACCGGGAGAGACGGTGTCGGTCTCGGCGTTTGATTCAGAATCGCCGGTGTCCGGGGAGCCGGGCTCCTCGGACACGCGGGCGGTCGACTCGTCGTCTTGCGGGCTGACGTCTATAGGCTCGGGCGCCGGCGTAGACGCGGGCGCAACCTCGGATGC
>CAJMOM010000192.1:0-2862 GCA_905215005.1 uncultured bacterium
GATGTAGCCGCAGGTGCGGCGGGCGACGTTCATCTTCTCCTGATCGCGGTTGCCGCAGTTGGGGCACTCCCACACCAGCTTGCCATCATCCTCGACAATCTTGATCTCGCCGTCATAGCCGCACACCTGGCAGTAATCGCTCTTGGTGTTGAGCTCGGCATACATGATGTTGTCGTAGATGTACTGCATCACGCGAATGACAGCCTTAAGGTTGTCCTGCATGTTGGGAACCTCGACGTAGGAGATAGCACCGCCCGGCGAAAGCTGCTGGAACATGCCCTCAAACTTAAGCTTGTCGAAGGCATCGATCTCCTCGGACACGTGGACATGGTAGCTGTTGGTAATGTAGCCCTTGTCCGTCACACCCGGGATAATGCCAAAACGGCGCTGCAGGCATTTGGCGAACTTGTAGGTCGTCGACTCCAGCGGCGTACCGTACAGCGAGAAATCGATATCGCTTTCGGCTTTCCACTCCGCGCACTTGTCGTTCATGCGCTGCATGACCGCCATGGCAAAGGGCGTGCCCTCCTTCTCGGTGTGGCTGTGGCCCGTCATGTACTTGACGCACTCATACAGACCGGCATACCCCAGGCTGATGGTGGAATAGCCGCCCACGAGCAGCTTGTCGATCGTCTCGCCCTTCTTAAGGCGCGCCAGGGCGCCGTACTGCCAAAGAATCGGCGCGGCATCCGAAAGCGTGCCCATCAGGCGCTCGTGACGGCACAGCAGGGCACGGTGGCACAGCTCAAGGCGCTCGTCGAAGATCTTCCAGAACTTGTCCATGTCCTGATGCGAGCTCAGCGCGACATCGGGAAGGTTAATGGTCACAACACCCTGGTTAAAGCGACCGTAGTACTTTGGCTTGTTCGGGTCATAGTTGAGCGCGTTGGCCACGTTGTTAAAGCCGTTACCGGAGCGGTCGGGCGTCAGGAAGCTGCGGCAGCCCATGCAGGTATAGCAATCGCCGTTACCCGCGGTCTCGCCCTTCGACAGCTTAAGCTCGCGCATCTTCTTCTCGGAGATGTAGTCGGGCACCATGCGCTTGGCGGTGCACTTCGCAGCCAGCTGAGTCAGGTAGAAGTACGGGGAATCCTCGTACACGTTATCGTCCTCGAGCACATAGATAAGCTTGGGGAACGCCGGGGTGATCCACACGCCCGCCTCGTTCTTGACGCCCTCATAGCGCTGACGGAGCGTCTCCTCCACGATCATGGCAAGGTCGTGTTTCTCCTGCGCTGAGCGAGCCTCGTTGAGATACATGAAGACCGTCACGAACGGCGCCTGGCCGTTGGTGGTCATAAGGGTTACGACCTGATACTGAATCGTCTGAACGCCGCGACGGATCTCGTCACGCAGACGGTCCTCAACAACCTCGCGGACCTTTTCGGGAGATGCGGAAACGCCGAGCTCCTCGAGCTCGCGGGCAACCTCGCCGCGAATCTTTTGACGGCTCACCTCGACGAACGGTGCGAGATGAGTCAGCGAAATCGACTGGCCACCGTACTGGGAGGAAGCAACCTGGGCGATAATCTGCGTCGCGATGTTGCAGGCCGTCGAGAAGCTGTGCGGCTTCTCGATCAGCGTGCCCGAGATAACGGTGCCGTTCTGGAGCATATCCTCCAGGTTCACCAGGTCGCAGTTATGCATGTGCTGGGCAAAGTAGTCCGAATCATGGAAGTGAATCAGACCCTCATTGTGAGCATCCACAATCTCCTGGGGCAGCAGCACGCGCTGCGTCAGGTCCTTGGAAATCTCGCCGGCCATGTAATCGCGCTGAACGGAGTTGACGGTCGGGTTCTTGTTAGAGTTCTCCTGCTTGACCTCTTCGTTATTGCACTCAATCAGCGACAGGATCTTGTCGTCGGTCGTGTTCTTTTGGCGCTTCAGGCTCTGAACATAGCGATAGATGATGTAGTGGCGAGCGACCTCGTAGCAGTCAAGGCGCATGATCTCGTCCTCGACCAGATCCTGGATCTCCTCGACCGATACGGTGTGGCCGGCATTCTCACATGCCTCAGCAACGTTTTGTGCTGCGTAGATCACCTGGCGGTCGGTAAGGCGAGAGCCTTCCTCGACCTCCAAGTTTGCGGCACGGATCGCATTGACGATCTTATCGATGTCAAAGGTAACCTCGGTGCCGCTGCGCTTGATGATCTTCATCCTCTTGCCTCTTTCGCATCGTAGCCTCATTGCGCTTCAGAGCCAAGCGATGCCCGGCAGGGCTTACCCTGCCTTGCGGCGCCGTCGCGCAATCTGTGTTCTCGATAACCATAGGCCCTCATGCGGACAATCCTCGCAGCCGATCAAGGGGCTCAAAGATCCATCCAAATGGGGCGAATAAGGTCCTCGTTCTCTGTCCGCCATCTATCATACGACAAAGAGGCATCTATATCCTGTATTCTTTTTTTAGGTCAAACACAACATATAGTGTTTTAGCAGGTCAAGGCAATTAGTCATTTTGCAGACGCATTAAAAACGAGGGGTTCTTGGAGGGCCGATAAAACGTTACCAACACGGCTACCTGCATGGCAGTTATAAAACCCCCTTAGTCAAGCCGCTGACAAATCCTACCAAAACCAAGCCGCTCACGCCAAAAGATTCCAAAAGATTATGCTTGACCAACATGTTGCGGTCGCCCCTTACCATGCCCGCGCATCCCATTGATATAAACAAGGATCTTGATAGGTATAAAGAGAAATCCAGAATCATCTCAAATGATTCTTATGGGGCAGCGCGAAGGAGCGCTGACATATTTGCTGGCACATTTGGCAGCCAAAACAAAACAGCCCAGAGGACATAGCCTCTGGGCTGCGAACATTTGGTGGGCGTTAGAAGATTTGAACTTCTGACCTCTTCCGTGTC
>CAJMOM010000193.1:0-2784 GCA_905215005.1 uncultured bacterium
GCGCGGCGGGCGATGGCGGTGCCGTGCGTCTGGGTGTGTCGATGATGTGCCCGGGGCGCCAAACGCTGTCGATGTGGTCGAGCATCCACGATCTGGAACCGTCGCTTCGATTTGAGATCGTGCCGGTAAGCGACCTCTACGACGAACGCGAATCCGTCATGCGCAGCCTCGGTCGCGAGGTGGATGTGGTGCAGTCGAGTTTTTCGACCCCGCGCTGGGGTGACGCCTGCCAAAAGCTCCGCATCGTCAACGTACCGTTTTATATCGACCTGCCGCGCACGAGCCCGCTGGCGCGCAAGACACGCATTACGGTTGCCGACCTGGAGGGCATGCGCCTGCGCGTGCTCCGCCACGGCAACGACGCAATGGACAGCCTGCGCATCGACCTTCTGGCCGACGGCGGCGTTGACGTGATCGACGTGGACAGCTTTGACTTTGCGCTCTTTAACGAGGCAGAGGAAAAGGGCGACGCGGTGCTCACCTGCGGCGCATGGTCGGGGGTACACCCGGCCTTTGTGGGCGTGCCGTTCCTATGCGGTCGCGAGGTGCCGGTCTTTTTGCACTATCCGCTCGAGCCCACCCTCCAAGTCCAAAAATTCGTCAACGCCATGGCACAACTTCTCAAATAGCCAAAAGAGTCCCGTCCCAAATTAGCTACCCTTTGCTACGGGTTTAGCGGTCCTCGCGTTGCGGCCCGGCTGCCTCGGCTGTCTTTACGCGGTTCTTGTCGATGTACATGTTTTTGTCGGCCTGAGAAAAGAGCTCACGCATCATAGGCGGTTCATCAAAATCACTGGAAAGCGCGTAGCCCACCGCATAGCTGATAGGCATGTCGGGGTGAGCCCCGGAATACTCGTTCACGTTCGCACGAACCCGAGCGAGACAGGATTCCACAGCGGCTCGGTCGGCATCCCACAGCACCGCGATAAACTCATCGCCGCCGTCGCGACCCACAAAGCACGTCTCCGACGCCACACTTCCCAGTTGTTGGGCAAAAGAGCGAATGTATTCATTGCCCTTCTCATGGCCGAAGTTGTTATTGACCATATGCAGATTGTTAAGGTCGAAGACGCACACCGCAACGGGCTCCTCCGCGGAGACAGGCTGCTCCTGCCCCAAAATCTCCTCGCACTTGTTCTTATTGGGCAGTCCCGTGGCTTCGTCGAGATAGACTTTGCTCTGCAGCTCGCGATTGAGCGCGGCAGTTCGCACCGCGCGAACAAGTTCGACCGCAAAGGTCGCCACCAAACCCACGATGTCGATGATCACCAAGCCCTCGAGATAGTTGAGCGCCGACGCCTTCTCCTGAGAGTAGTCCTCTGCGAGTCGCGTAGCATCGTCGCAAATGCCAAAGAACTCCTCGCTCATGGAGATGATGTCGGTGTTCTCGTAGCCGACTTCGCGCACGCGGATGATCTCGGCGCAAAGCTCATCAAAATAATTTGCAAGCTCGGTCATCTTTGCCTGATACTCGTCGTCGTCGAGACGGACGAGGTTGAGGTCGTCACTTCCGTAACGCAAACCGTTAATGTATGAATCCACCGCTTTGAGCAGGTCATCTTGAGGCTGGCCTGCATCCTCGAGCTTAACGATTCGCTGCGTGGTGCCGCGCACCAGACCGGCATAGTTGACCACGCGTGCCGTGCCCTGGATATCGGAGACGAGCAGCATAACATTGATGAAGAAGAAGATGAGAACTGCCGTGAGCACCATCATGAGCAGGCGCACCGCCTGGCCGGCCTTCTTGGCGACAGAAGTATTCACAAGTTCACTCCTCAAATGACAAAAATGCAGGTAGTACATAGTGTGCTGAAATTCATGGGTGGTTAACTCTACCATATGGGCCAGCAGCCTCAAACTGCAGCAGACGCTCGTCCAAATTGGCGTAACGCTTGTCTTGTTGTTCTTGACCTGGCCGCGCTATCGAACATGTTTCTGGTCTTGGATCACCATGGGAAAGCTCATCCCGTTTTGTGCGTCTAGAGTGGGATGCGGCTTCCCAAAGGTGCCGTTAGGGGAAATCACATCCCGGTTTACCCCCTTGAAATGGGATGCCGTTTCCCGGAGGGGGTCCAGCGGGAAACGGCATCCCATTTTGGGCCCGAAAAGTGGGATACGGTTTCCGGCCGGCATGAAAAAAGCCTCCGCAGCTCGTGTGGCTGCGGAGGCTTTATTCGTTGCGGCGCATTGTGTTTGGGTCATTGATATGAGTCGATTTGCCCCGAAAGAGGAGGGCGTTGACCTTAGGGTCATGCCCGACGAATGAGCGGCAAATCGGCCATCTCGGCGGGCTGAACTACTCCAGCTCAAACGCTCCGGTATAGAGCTGGTAGTAATACCCGCGCTTGGCAATCAGCTCGTCGTGGTTGCCGCGCTCGATGATACGGCCGTGGTCCAGACAGATGATCGCGTCGGAGTTACGCACGGTGGACAGGCGGTGTGCGATGACAAACGTCGTGCGGCCCTCCATGAGCTTATCCATGCCCGCCTGCACGATGGCCTCGGTGCGGGTGTCGATGGAGCTCGTGGCCTCGTCTAGAATCATCGCCGGCGGATCGGCGACGGCGGCGCGGGCGATCGAAATTAGCTGACGCTGGCCCTGCGACAGCTGTGCGCCGTTGCCGGTGAGCATGGTGTCGTAGCCGTCGGGCAGGCGGGTGATAAAGTCGTCTGCGCCCGCGAGCTTGGCCGCTGCGATGCACTCCTCGTCGGTGGCGTCCAGGTTGCCGTAGCGGATGTTGTCCATCACGGTGCCGGTGAACAGGTTCACGTCCTGCAGCACGA
>CAJMOM010000194.1:0-2781 GCA_905215005.1 uncultured bacterium
CCCGCCGCTGCGACTTTGTCGCTGCCGTCGAGGCCTACGGCCCCGCCGTGCGCGATCTACGCCGTAACCTGGAAATCAACAAGCTTGATAACGTCGACGTCATTGGCGGAGACGCGGTGCGCGAGTTCCCCGACCAGGATGCCGACGTCTTGGTGGTCGACCCGCCGCGCGCAGGCCTCGCCCCCGAAGCGATCGACCTTATCGCCAGCACGAGTGCTCGCGATGTCGCCTACGTGAGCTGCGACCCGGCCACCCTGGCACGCGATCTCAAACGCTTTGTCGAAGAAGGCACCTTCTCCCCCGTAAAGATCACGCCAGTTGACCTGTTCCCGCAAACCTTCCACTGCGAGACCGTCGTCCACCTTAGGCGCAACTAGCCACTTAATCATTGCTCAGAAAAATCATTGGAAAATCGAGCGTGGCAAGCGGAGGTCTTCGGGGTATAAGACGGCTAATTGTATGCCGCCTATGAAAGGAACCCTCATGCCCAGCGTTGCCGTTCTCGCCGCCGATGGCTTTGAAACTATTGAATGCTTGACCATGGTCGATGTCATGCGTCGCGGCGGCGTGCGCGCCACGCTCGTCTCGATCATGCCCACGCGTGAGGTCGTAAGCTCGCTGCAGATCCCCGTGACCTGCGATGCGCTCTTTGATGAGATCAACTTTGACGAGTACGACTGCGTCGTGCTGCCCGGCGGCCTGCCCGGTGCCACCAACCTGCGCGCAGATCAGCGCGTCTGCGACGTGGTCTGCGAGTTCGCCGCAACCAAGCACGTCGCCGCCATCTGCGCCGCCCCGTTTATCCTGGGCGAGCTCGACCTGCTCGAGGGGCGCCATGCCACGTGCTTCCCTGGCTTTGAGAAAAGCTTCCCCGAAGGCGCCTATACCGGCGAGAAGGTTACGCAAGACGGCAACATCATCACCGCCAGCGGCATGGCCCAGTCGCTCCCTTTTGCGCTTGAGCTGCTGCGCACGCTCGCCGGCGACAAGGCCGTCGAGAAGGTCGCCGAGGGCATCCAACTATGATTTTGGCTTCACAATCGCCGCGCCGCATAGAGCTAATGCGCGAGGCAGGCTACAACATTCGCGTGATTCCCGCGGATATCGATGAAACGCCTTTTGATGGCGAAGCTCCGCTTACGCTCGTCGAGCGCTTGGCGCGCGCCAAAGCCGCTGCCGTCGCCGCCGTGGATGCCGAGCCCAATGAGCTGACCGTCGCGGCCGACACCATCGTCACCTTTGACGGCAAGATTCTGGGCAAGCCGGCAACCGAGGACGAAGCGCGCACTATGCTCCGTGAGCTTTCGAGCCGCACGCACCAGGTCGCAACCGGCGTCTGCATCGTTAAAGCCGGCGACGCTACAGCCCCGCATGCCGCCGAGAGCCTGTCCTTTGTCGATGTGACCGACGTGACGTTCTATGAGCTTACCGAAGAGCAGATCGAGCACTATGTCGCCTCCGGCGAACCCATGGACAAGGCTGGGGCCTACGGCATCCAGGGCACAGGCGGCCGCATGCTCGTGCATGACATTTCGGGCGACTTCTATAACGTGGTGGGCCTACCCATCGCCCGCGTCGCGCGCGCGATTCAAAAACTCTCGTAATTGCATCTGGCGCTGGGTATCCCCCGGCGCCTACAATTTTGGCGTACCGTACGGATCCCGACCGGGCACAAGGCGCGGCGGAAAACCGATAGGAGTTAAACATGGATACACTGCTCGAGGCCATTGACGTCTGCGATGTCGATGGCTTTTGCTATGGCAACTATACGGACGAGGAGGCCGGCACCGGTTGCACCGTAATCGTGGCACCCGAGGGCGCCACCGGCGGCGTTGACGTTCGCGGCGGTGCTCCCGCATCGCGCGAAACCGACCTGCTGCGACCCGAGAACACCGTCGACAAGGTCCACGCCGTCTGCCTTTCGGGTGGATCGGCCTTTGGCCTCGAGGCTGCAAGCGGCGTCGCTCGCGAGCTTGAGAGCCGCGGCATCGGCCTTCCCGTCGGCCCCACGCAGGTGCCTATCGTGTGCTCGAGCTGTATCTTCGACCTCGCCTTTGGTAACCCCACCGTTCGCCCCGACATTGAGGCCGGCATCGCCGCCGTGCGCGAAGCACTCGACAACACCCCCACCAAGCTCGAACAGGGCAACGTAGGCGCCGGCACGGGCGCTACCGTGGGTAAGCTTATGGGCCCCGCTACCTGCATGAAGGCCGGCCTAGGCGCTGCTGCCGTGGCACTCGGCCCCATCAAGGTGGGCGCCGTGGTCTCGGTCAACGCCTGCGGCAACGTTGTCGACCCCTTCACCGGCGAGTGGGTCGCCGGTATGCGCGCCGCAGCCGATAGCGACCAGATCGTCGACATGGAACTCGCAGCCTTTGCCGCCGCCGGATCCATGCAGATGCCGCTCGACCGCACCAACACCACCATCAGCTGCATCGTCACCAACGTGGAACTCACTAAGGCACAAGCCACCAAGGTCTCCCAGATGGCCGCAGACGCCTACGCACACGCCATCCGTCCCACGCACACCACCAACGACGGCGACACCATCTACACCCTCGCCAGCGGCAAACTAGGCGCCCAGGCAAGCGCCGCCGTTCCCCTTGACCTGCTGGGCATGCTCGCAGTAAGGGCCCTGGAAACTGCCATCGTAAACGGAGCCAAAACCGCCAAACCCTCCCACGGCATCCCCGGCGCCGCGAAGTAGCCTAACCTGACCGGTTGTCCGGTGGGGCTTGGTTATGTTTGCTGCTCTACAGTCCTGGCTCGCACGAAGAGCAC
>CAJMOM010000195.1:0-2779 GCA_905215005.1 uncultured bacterium
CCCCGCCCTCAGCCCCGGAGAGCCTCCCGGATGGCCCCGAAAAATTTTTTCAAAAAAGTTGTTGCGCGCCGGACAGACTTCTGTGTATACTAATCCCCGCAGCGCACGCGAGCGGAAACAAACGCGAACGTCTGCCTGGGGAGTTAGCTCAGTTTGGTTAGAGCGCCGGCCTGTCACGTCGGAGGTCGCGGGTTCGAGCCCCGTACTTCCCGCCAACGCAATTAAAGCCACGTCTTCGGACGTGGCTTTTTGCGTTTGATGCACTTTGTTTCGATAGAACGATCGCCCTGGTGCATCTTCGCCCAGAATCCTCGCGCCTTCGGGAACGCAAGTAAAATCCAATAAGTATATCTGTCTGAACAACAGCTTTGTTGCGCAACACCTGTTCAACGAGACAGGGGGTTAGGTTATACTAAATTGCACTGTGCGCCGCATCTGATGCATTTCGCTCCAAGCGCGGCACTCAGTGGATATCCGATTTACCATTTGGATGTCCTGGCGGTCATTTAGCGTCTCGACACAAGCTCGGCCTCGGAGCTCGTTCGAGCTGTTCGTATTCCTTGAAAGGGGAAAAATGGACATATCGAGGAAGACTGATTACGCCCTTCGCATGCTGGCGATGCTTGCCGAGGATCCGGAGCGTTTGCTTTCTGTTCGCACCGCTGCCGAAGAGGTCAATGTCCCGTATTCGTTTGCCCGCTCGATTCAGCACGGTTTGGTCCAGGCCGGTATTGTGGAGAGCCTGCGTGGCGTCCACGGTGGCATGCGTCTCAAGGTCAGTCCGGACGACGTTACTATCCGCCAGGTCGTCGAGGCCGTTCAGGGCCCTATGGTTATGAACGATTGCACCGCGCCCGATGGTGACTGTGCGCGCATGGGCACGTGCTGCTATCATCCCCTGTGGGCCGGAGCCCAGGCGTTGATGCGCGACTACCTCGATTCCGTTTCGCTCGGCGACATCGTCGCTCACCGCCAGTTCCCGGCCGTCGATCCCAAGTTCGCCGACCGCGAAGCGTTTCCCGAGTACGCCACCTGCGCGTGCGCTTACCGGGAGGAATAACGCCGCATAAGGAGCATAGCCATGATTCAGGACCCCTTTCGTTCGATGATTCGTTCGGAAGGGGTCCTGCGTTATCGCGACCTTCCGTGGCGCCGTACGCGTGACCCGTACATCATTTGGCTTTCCGAGGTCATGCTGCAGCAAACACAGGTGCCGCGTGTGGAGGCGCGCATGCCGGTGTGGCTCGATCGTTTTCCGACTGTGCAGGCGCTTGCCCAGGCCGCGCCTTCCGATGTTTTGGACGCTTGGCAGGGCATGGGCTACAACCGACGCGCTCTGGCGCTTCACGGGGCCGCTCAGCGCGTTGTAGAGGACTGGGACGGGGAGTTTCCGCGTGAGACGCGTGACTTGGTCGCTCTGCCTGGTATTGGCCCGGCAACGGCGCAGGGTATCCGGTCGTTTGCGTTTGATCTTCCGGGTGTGTATCTAGAGACCAACGTGCGCACGGTCTTTTTGCATCATTTCTTTCCCGATGTGCCGGCCGTTCCCGATCGCGAGCTGGTGCCGCTGATTCAAGCCGCCTGTCCGGCGGCCCCCGGTGCGGTGGCGGATGAGATCGCGCCCTTTGCCGTGCCTCAAGACGATGCCGACACGCCGCGCGCGTGGTATTACGCGCTGCTAGATTATGGCGCGTATCTTAAGAAGACGCTGCCCAATCCGTCCAGGCGCTCGGCGGGCTATAGTCGTCAGTCCAAGTTTGAGGGCTCGCGCCGCCAAAAGCGCGCGCATATCGTGCGTATGTTGTTGGCAGCGCGCGATGGGCAGCCGGCGGGGATTACGCTTGCTGATGCCGTGGTGGGCGTTAACGAGATGGAAGCGGCAGCCGGTCGCGGGCCGGTCGAGTGCGACTTGATCGCGGGCATTCTAGCTGACCTGGAGCGCGAGGGCTTTTGCCGAGCCGAGGACGATCGCTGGCTGAGCATCTAGCCTGTGCAAATCTGAAGAACAGGATTGTAAGGTTTAGATTTCCGGCATGAGGGCATCCTAAAGACGAGGCCGCTCAAAGCTTATGGGCGGCACGTGTTGAAGGGAAGTACACCTATGGATTTTGAGAACTCTCAGACCAAGAAGAACCTCGAGACTGCTTTTGCCGGTGAGTCCCAGGCACACACCAAGTATCGCTACTATGCATCCAAGGCCAAAAAGGACGGCTACGTTCAGATCTCGAATATCTTTGCCGAGACGGCGGGCAACGAGTCCGAGCACGCCAAGCTGTGGTTTAAGTATCTGCACGACGGCGCCGTTCCGGGCACTCTGGACAACCTGCGTGACGCCGCCGCGGGCGAGAACTACGAGTGGACCACGATGTACGACGAGTTCGCCAAGACCGCCGAGGAGGAGGGCTTTGCCGAGATCGCCGAGAAGTTCCGTGGCGTCGCCGCCGTCGAGAAGGCCCACGAGGAGCGCTACAACAAACTCGTCGAGCGCATCGAGTCGGGCGAGGTGTTTGAGCGTGAGGGCGTGAAGGTGTGGAAGTGCCTGAACTGCGGGCACCTGCACGTTGGTGCCGAGGCGCCTGAGGTGTGCCCGGTGTGTAACCACCCGAAGGCGTACTTTGAGGAGCAGGTGGTGAACTACTAGCGCGTGGCGCTAGCGTGAGCTGGGCCGGGAGGGCCGGACTACCTTCCCTCCTCGCTCACGGCTTCGCAGGGTCGCGTTGAGGGAAGGTAGTCCGGCCCTCCCGGCCCGCTTTGGGTCGTCGCGTGCTCGCTACAGAAA
>CAJMOM010000196.1:0-2779 GCA_905215005.1 uncultured bacterium
CAGGATGCGGCGGCGTGGCGTGCCGTCCTCGCGATAGGCGTCGGGCGCGGTGCCGCGAAGGGTCGCCACAAGGCCCGTCTTGAGGGGACGCTCGTAGGGGATATTCATGGCGTCGAGCTGGTTGGCGATGTCAGAAGTCGTGCGCTCCTCGGCAAGGCTCAGCTCCGGGTGCTTATGGAAGTGCCGGCGCTGCTTGATGATATAGGGTTCAAACTCGGTAGCGATATCTTTGATGGCTGCGGTGACGTCGTCAGCCGCGCGAGCCTCGGTCGCCGCCATAATCTGCTGTGCCTTGGTCTTCGTCATGGTCGATTTGCTCCTTGCTGGGTTGATCGCAAAATCGTACAGGCTTTCTCCAGTATGCCACCTGCCGCTAGGGCTGGTAAAGTTGCCGTTTGCCGCTTGGGGTTTTGTTACAAGGGCGGGGGAGTACACTCGGGGGTGTTGAATTTCCTGCCAGAGATGGGGATGCCCATGCAACATATCGATCGGATTATCCGCTCCAAGAACGTCTTTACCGCGCAAGACGGCATCGATACCGCCCGCGAGCTGGCGATTGCCGTCGCAGGCGACCGTATCGTCGCAGTCGGTGCGCCCGATGACGTGATCGCCGCCGCTCCTGCCGCTGCGTCGGTTATCGACTACGGCGAGCAGTTTGTCTGCCCCGGTTTCCATGACGCTCATCTGCACTTCTTCCATACCTCGGTCGGTTCCTCGCCGTACATGCTCATGGATATGGGCACGTCCGAGGCGGCGCTGGTGCAACATGCGCTCGAGTTTTCCCAGGACCTGCCCGACGACGCTTGGGTTGTGACGCAGGGCTGGCGCGACTACCGTTGGGACCCGCCCGAGCATCCTACCAAGGCGTCGCTCGATGCGGCATTCCCCGATCGTCCCTGCGTTATGTATTCGGGCAACGGGCACACACTTTGGCTCAACAGTCGCGCACTCGAGGCGCTCGGCGTCACACGCGACAGCGAGCCGCCAGCGGGCGGCAGCTACGACAAGGATGCAAACGGCGAGCTCACGGGCATTGCTCACGAGGCGGCTGCCATGCAGCTTCTACCGCGCTGCCTTGAGTGGCTGGGCGAGGATCGCATCGCAAGCGCTTACGCCGATCAAATGAGGCGGATGGCCGAGCAGGGCATCACCTCGATATGCGATATGTCGCTCATGCCCATGCCGGGCTGCGATTTTATCCGCGACGACGTCTATGACAAGCTGCAGGCAGCCGGCAAGTTGGGCATCCGAGCCCATCTGTTCCCCACGCTGCTGGATGACCAGTCGCGCTTGGAAGAGCTACAGACCCGCTACGCGAACAACGCGCTGCTCTCGGCGCCAGGCTTTAAGCAGTTCTTCGACGGCGTGTCGAGCGAACACACGGCCTATCTCACCGAGCCCTATACCAACCCGCGCTTCCCGGGCGACCAGGGCCGTCTGACAGTTCCTGCCGAGCGCATGCGTAAGCTGGTTCTGGCGGCCGCGGAGCGTGGCCACACTGTGCGTATTCACGTCATCGGCGACGGTGCCATCCATGCCGCGCTCGATATCTTTGAGGAGGCCGCCGAACTGTACGGCCTGCCCCAGCACGGTCATAACACGCTCGAGCATCTGGAGAACCTCTTGCCCGAGGACATCGACCTCCTGCGCAAGCTCAACGTGGTTGCTTCGAGCCAGCCCTGCCACATTACACTCGACCCGGGTGGACCGGAGCGCGACCTGGGCCTGGAGCGCAGCCGCATCATGTGGCCGTTTGCGACCTATAAACAGCGCGGCATTCGCCAAGCCTTCGGCACCGATAGCCCCATAACAGCTGTTACCAGCATGAACGTGCTCTACACGGCCATCACGCGCCAGGACCCCAAAAGCCACTGGCCCGAGGGCGGCTGGTTGCCGAGCGAGCGTATCGACGCGGCAACGGCCCTGCGCAACTACACGCTTGGCAGCGCGTACGCAGCGGGCGACGAGCAAAACCTCGGCAGCCTGGAGCCCGGCAAGTATGCCGACCTGGTAGTCCTGGACCAAAACCCGCTCACCATTGACCCTCAAGACCTCCAGGCCACCAAGGTTCAGGCCACCTACCTGGCGGGCAACTTGATTTACGAGCGCTAATATTCATGTCGTACCGTTAAACGCGGCTCGTGCAGCCTATTTTGGGATGGCGCTCGAGCCGCGTTTGTTTGCCAATGGGGGTCCGCTAGGAGCGTCCCCGCTCTGCTGGATTTGGGCGCGGGGCGGAGGCGCCGCTGCCCCGCGCTCAATTCGGACATCAGCAATGCTGTTTCTTGGTGTTTTGCATACTTCCCATTACAGATTGCATAAAAAGGCTGGGATGTTCTTCCTGATCCTGATGTACCCCCGCCCGTGCCGTGCAAAAAACGGAGTATTCAGCACCGCGAGCTCTGCCGGTGCCGCTGCGGCTGAGTAACGTTGCGGAGATTGACGTCATTTTGGGGTCCGGCGCGGCGCGAAGCATGCCTTTTTGTCCTGGCGGGGTTTGCCTGCCGACTCAAATCGCCGGTCGAAGGCGTCCTTGGGACCAATATGGTGTGTCCGGCGTGTATGCAGCCGTCCTGGCTTGCTGAATACTCCCAAAAATGCACGGCGCTCCCCAGGGGACCCGTGCGCACAGCGAAAACCATGCCCACGTTCCTATCCGCATCGCCATTTTGCTGCACTGACTTTTCCTGAATGCCGGGCCCGAGTTAGTCAACCTGGCTCCCGGGGCGGACCGGAGGGCATGAAGTTTGTCGCGAGTTCCGCACGCAAAGGAAAGCAC